>CAMLOC010000740.1 GCA_946481465.1 uncultured Shinella sp.
GAAGCGGTCGTCCTCGTCGTCGTCAGGCGTGGACGACTTCAGCGACTTGAGCTTGGCGAAGACGGCATCGGCGTCGATTTCCTTCTCGTCCTCGCGGTCGGTGCTGTAGGGCAGCTTTTCCGTTTCCTGCGCCGATTCCAGCGTCGCGCCGAGTTCGGCGGCGGTCGGCAGCGGACGGCCCTTCGAGGCGCGTTCGACTTCGAGGTCGAGGTCGATCTGCGAGCACAGGCCCAGCGTCACCGGGTCCATCGGCGTCAGGTTGGTCGAGTTCCAGTGGGTGCGTTCGCGGATCTGCTCGATCGTCGACTTGGTCGTGCCGACGAGACGCGAGATCTGCGCATCCTTCAGTTCCGGATGGTTGCGCACCAGCCAGAGAATGGCGTTGGGGCGGTCCTGGCGCTTGGAGACCGGCGTGTAGCGCGGGCCCTTGCGCTTGGATTCCGGTACGCGGACCTTCGGTTCGGACAGCTTCAGCTTGTGGTTCGGATTGGCCTCCGCACGGGCGATCTCCTCGCGGGAAAGCTGGCCGGTCGAGATCGGGTCGAGGCCCTTGATGCCCTGCGCCGATTCGCCGTCGGCAATGGCCTTCACTTCGAGCGGGTGCAGTTTGCAGAATGTGGCGATCTGGTCGAACGACAGCGCCGTGTTGTCGACCAGCCAGACCGCGGTCGCCTTTGGCATGAGGAGCTGCTGAGCCATGGATATAGTCCTTCTGTCCGTCCGCGCCGGTGTCGCGGGCCGTGGGGTGTAACCACTATGTTCCGGGAATTGCGCCTCTATACAATCACTGTCGCAGAAATGCAATTCTTCAAGCGCAAATGACCTTTTGTCTAATTGCCCGAAGGATTTGACCTGATATGTATGGCAAGGGAGACGCGAGAGGCCGGAGGAGATACGGCTTTCCCGCCTATGCGCAGTGAGGAGGAATCCATGTCCGCAAAGACCTATCCGGTGCTGAAATCCGCGAAAAGCCGCACGCTGATCGACAACGAAACCTATCAGAACTGGTATCGCGAAAGCATCGAAAACCCGGAGCGCTTCTGGGACAAGCACGGCATGCGCATCGACTGGTTCAAGCCCTATACGAAGGTGAAGAACACGTCGTTCACGGGCAAGGTGCCGATCAAGTGGTTCGAGGACGGCATCACCAACGTCTCCTACAATTGCATCGACCGCCACCTCAAGGCGCATGGCGACCAGGTCGCCATCATCTGGGAAGGCGACAATCCCTATATCGACAAGAAGATCACCTATAACGAGCTTTACGAGCACGTCTGCCGCATGGCGAACGTGATGAAGAAGCACGGCGTCAAGAAGGGTGACCGCGTCACCATCTACATGCCGATGATCCCGGAGGCGGCCTATGCCATGCTCGCCTGCGCGCGCATCGGCGCCGTGCATTCCGTCGTCTTCGGCGGCTTCTCGCCGGATGCGCTGGCCGGCCGCATCGTCGACTGCGAATCGACCTTCGTCGTCACCTGCGACGAGGGCGTGCGCGGCGGCAAGCCGATCCCGCTCAAGGAAAACACCGATACGGCGATCGACATCGCCGCCAAGCAGCATGTCATCGTCAACAAGGTGCTGGTCGTGCGCCGCACCGGCGGCAAGACCGGCTGGGCGCCGGGCCGCGACATCTGGCACCACCAGGAAGTGCTGACCGTGCCGCGCGATTGCCCGCCGGCCAGGATGAAGGCGGAAGATCCGCTCTTCATCCTCTATACGTCGGGCTCCACCGGCAAGCCGAAGGGCGTGCTGCACACCACGGCCGGCTATCTCGTCTATGCCTCGATGACGCACAAATACGTCTTCGACTACCAGGACGGCGATATCTACTGGTGCACGGCCGACGTGGGCTGGGTCACCGGCCATTCCTATATCGTCTACGGCCCGCTGGCGAACCGCGCGACCACGCTGATGTTCGAGGGCGTGCCGAACTTCCCGGATGCCGGCCGTTTCTGGGAAGTGGTCGACAAGCACAAGGTCAACATCTTCTACACCGCCCCGACGGCGATCCGCGCCCTGATGGGCGCCGGTGATGCGTTCGTGAAGCGCTCGTCGCGCTCGTCGCTGCGCCTTCTCGGCTCGGTCGGCGAACCGATCAACCCGGAAGCCTGGGAATGGTATTACAACGTCGTCGGCGAGGGCCGTTCGCCGATCGTCGACACCTGGTGGCAGACGGAGACCGGCGGCATCCTCATCACCCCGCTGCCGGGGGCGACGGAACTCAAGCCCGGTTCGGCGACGCGGCCGTTCTTCGGCATCAAGCCCGAACTCGTCGACAACGAGGGCAAGGTGCTGGAAGGGGCGGCCGACGGCAATCTCTGCATCACCGACAGCTGGCCGGGCCAGATGCGCACGGTCTATGGCGATCACAAGCGCTTCGTCGAAACCTATTTCTCGACCTACAAGGGCAAGTACTTCACCGGTGACGGCTGCCGCCGCGACGAGGACGGCTATTACTGGATCACCGGCCGCGTCGACGACGTGCTCAACATTTCCGGCCACCGGCTCGGCACGGCCGAAATCGAATCGGCCCTCGTCTCGCACCATCTGGTCTCGGAAGCGGCCGTCGTCGGCTATCCGCACAGCCTCAAGGGTCAGGGCATCTACTGCTACGTTTCGCTGATGGCCGGCGAGGAAGGCACCGACGCGCTGCGCCAGGACCTCGTCAAGCATGTGCGCAAGGAGATCGGCCCGATCGCGACGCCGGACAAGATCCAGTTCTCGCCCGGCCTGCCGAAGACCCG
>CAMLOC010000741.1 GCA_946481465.1 uncultured Shinella sp.
CCTCAGCCCACGGTAAAGCTGGAATGTTGCCGGCCTTGTGGCGCTGTTGCCCGAGGAGCGCCCTCGCCTTGTCCGTTGCCTGAAGGTCAACTTCCAGCCCCAGGGCGGCGGCGTGGCGCATACAGATGGCAAGCCGGTTCATGGCCTTTCGCGCTGTCTCGGCCTTTGTATGCCATATAGGCGCTATCACATCGCGAATGCTGGTCTGGTCGATTTCGGCGACAGGGGTCTTTCCGAGTTTGGGAAGAATATGCAGCTCCAGGGGGCTGAACCATCGCCCAGCCTTACCATCACCCTTCAATTCGGCCTTGCGGCTTTCGTAGGCATCCTCGGCAACCTCGCGCAGGAGGTGGAGGCGCTTTTCAGCTTCCCGACGCTCGCGCTCGCGTTCCTTAATCGGATCGAGCCCCTTGGCCGCGATGCCCCGCCATCTCTCGGCCGCCTCCCGAGCATCCTTCAAGGATACGTCGTTGATGGAGCCCAGGCCCATCTCACGGCGCCGGCCGTAAATCGTGAAGCGGAAAACCCACTTTCCTGAGCCCGCCTCAGCCTTATGCAGCCAGAGGCCACCACCGTCCGAGTATTTACCGGGGCGCGCGCCCTTCACCGAGAGAGCAGAAAGCTTGTTGAGCGAACGTGCCAAACCAGCCCCCCTTTCGGTCCACCTTTACGTTGACAACGCATTGCGACAATAAGCTACTCACAATTTGAGAATGAAACAAGAACCTACCGGGAGAGTCAGGCCATTCGCGACACATTGTTAGAATGTGTTTTCCTGGGTTACGGCGCTTCAATGCAGCCTCCGGGCACCATTAAATCCCTGAAATTATTACAGCATGATAACGAACGGCAGCCTTCCCGTGCCGGGTGACGCGCTAGCCTGCCGCGCGCGCCGCTTCCTCCAGCTCTTCCCAGCTCTCGTCCATGGCGTAGGCCGGGGAGAGGAACGGGATGCCGATGTGGCCGTAGCGGAGGGAGAGCTGGCGTTCGGCGGTTTCTTCGTCGACGCGGGCGATGCGGGCGAGGTAGATGACGGAGGCGAGGCCCGTGCGGTCGGCGCCCGAGCGGCAGTGGATGAGGATCGGACGGGGAGCGTCGCGCAGGAGGGCGGCGAGTTCGTCGGCCGCCTTGGGATCGAGGCGCCGGTCGGCCTGCATGGGGAAATCGATGAGGGTGAGGCCGAGGCGCCTTGCCGCGGCAACCTCGTCCCGGTACCAGGCCGCCCGCGCGCTCGGCCCCCTGAGGTTGACGATGGTGCGGATCTTGTAGCGCGCGGCATAGGCCGCGATATCGGCCGGCGTCGGCTGGTTCGAGCGGTAGACCTCGCCCGGCACCACGGTGGCGAAATTGCCGGTGAGCTGGATCGCCAGAAGATAGATGCCGAGCGCCACGCCCGCCGCGCCGGTGGTAAGCGCAACCCGTTTCAAGAACCGCTTCATGCCTGTCTTCCCTGCCAATCGTGGCGGCAGGATCGGGCGCGCGCCTGACAAGAGCCTGAACGCCGGCCCGGGAGGACGACCGCCGCACTCTTCCATCACCGATTTCGATGGGTCCGTCAGCGAAACTGGCGTGAATGACGAGGCGAAACCGGCTAGGTCTTGGGCCGCTTCGTCGCCGCGAAGCGTGGTCCAACCCTGCCGGAGTGATCTGCCATGTCCCTCATCGAAAGCCTCAGCCCGCGCTCGCTCCGCGCCCCGGAAAGCGGGATCGTCGAGGTGGTCAACTATGCGCGCGGACGCGAAGGGCTGATCCCGCTGTGGGTCGGCGAAGGGGACCTGCCGACGCCGGACTTCATTGCGCGGCCCGCGGCCGAGGCGCTCATGCGCGGCGAGACCTTCTATACCTGGCAGCGCGGCATTCCCGAACTGCGCGCCGCCCTTTCGCGCTACTATGGCCGCCGTTTCGGCGCTGCGCTTCCGGCCGAGCATTTCTATGTCGTCGGCTCGGGCATGCAGGCGATCAAGCTGACGATCGAGGCGCTCGTCTCGCCGGGTGACGACATGGTCTACCTGACGCCGGCCTGGCCGAATTTCGCAGCGGCTGCCGAGCTTTCGGGCGCCAACCCGATCGCCGTGCCGCTCGCCTTTTCCGGCGGGCGCTGGCAGATCGACCTTGCGCGGGTGGAGGCGGCGATCACGCCGAAGACCCGGGTGCTCTTCGTCAACACGCCCTCCAACCCGACCGGCTGGACGGCGACGCGCGAGGACCTTGCCAGCCTCCTGGCCATCGCGCGGCGCCACGGGCTGTGGATCATGGCCGACGAGATCTATGCGCTCTATCACTATGCCGGCGGCCGCGCGCCTTCCTTCCTCGATGTGATGGAAGAGGGCGACAGGGTCGTCTTCGTCAATTCCTTCTCCAAGAACTGGTCGATGACCGGCTGGCGCGTCGGCTGGATCGTCGCGCCGCCGGAAATCGGCCAGGTGCTGGAAAACCTCATCCAGTATTCCACCTCCGGCGTGCCGCAGTTCCTGCAGCAGGGCGCCATCGCGGCGCTCGACGAGGGCGATGCCTTCGTGCAGGCGAACATCGACAAGGCGGCGAAGAACCGCGACGTCTTCTGCGACGCGCTGATCGCCACCAACCGGGTCGAGACGCTGAAGCCGGACGGGGCGCTCTATGCCTTCCTGAAGATCGACGGCGTGACGGATTCGCGGCGGGCCGCGCTCGATATCGTCGACCGCACCAATGTCGGGCTTGCACCGGGCACGGCCTTCGGCCCCGGCGGCGATTTGTTCATGCGC
>CAMLOC010000742.1 GCA_946481465.1 uncultured Shinella sp.
TTGCGGGGCCTGCCTCTTGTCGCCCTCGGCCTTTGCCTGGCGCTCTCGGGGCCGGCAGCTGCGGAAGGCGTCGAACTTTCCGTCACCAGCCGCGCCATCACGCAGTTCACCTTCGGCGCCGAGCAACGCATCTTCGGTAAACTCGAATTCCTCGGCGGCATCAGCTATTCGTCCGGCAATCCGTTGCTCGGCGCGGTGTCGGCGATCCGTTTTCGCGCGGACGGAAAGGACTTCGTCGCCGTGCTCGATACCGGCCACTGGCTGACCGGCCGCATCGCGCGGGACGCCGAGGGCCGGCTGAGCGGCCTTGCCGATCTCAAGGTGCGCTCCATGCTTAACGATGAAGGGCAGGACGAGAACGTCAAATACCAGATGGACGCGGAAGGCCTTGCCATCGGCGAGGGCGAGGTTCTGGTGAGCTTCGAGAACGTCCACCGTATCGACGCCTATCCCGATCCCGGCTTCATGGAGGCAAGGCCTGCGCGACGCCTTGCCCTGCCCTTCCCGCGACGCGAACTGCGCAGCAACCGGGGCATGGAAACGCTGGCAATGTCGCCGCAGGCGGGGCCGCTCGGGGCCGTGCCGGTCGCCGTCACGGAACGTAGCCTCGATCGCGACGGCAACGTCCTTGCCGCCGTGCTCGGCGGCCCGCGCGCCGGCACCTTCGGCGTCACGCGCAACGACCCCTGGGACATCACCGACGGCGCCTTTCTGCCGAACGGCGACCTCCTGTTGCTGGAGCGCCGCTTCCGCCTCTCCGACGGTGTCGGCATGCGCATCCGCCGCATCGACGGCGGGAAGATCCGCCCCGGCGCGGTGGTTGACGGCGACGTGCTGATCGACGTCGACCTCAGCCACCAGATCGACAACATGGAAGGCCTGGACGTGGTGGTTATGGGTGAGGACGATATTCGCCTCATCGTCGTTTCCGACGACAACCACTCGATCCTCCAGCGCAACCTGATGCTGGAATTCCGCTTGCTTCCGGAAAAGTAAGCCTCCGCCTTCAAGCCCGGGCATGAAGACGGAGGGAAGACAGGGGCGGCTGGCTTGTTCTCAGGCCGTCTTTTCGACGCCCGGCATCGGCTTCAGCTTGCTCATCAGCGCGCCATAGGGCAGCAGCATGGCGAAGCCGACCAGGACCTTCACCGAGAAGTCTCCGAGCGCCCAGGAGATCCAGCGCGGGGCTTCCGCCGCAAGGACACCGAGCACCGGCGCCCATTCGATCGCGAAGGCATCGTTCGGGCCGAAGACGGAAAAGGCCGGCGCGAAGGCGAAGGAGAAGAAGATCGCCGTGTCGAGCACCGAGCCGACCAGCGAGGCGATCAGCGGCGCGCGCCACCAGCTTTGCCGGCGCAGCCGGTTGAAGACGGAGATGTCGAGAAGCTGGCCGAACAGGAAGGCCGAGCCGGACGCGATCGCGATGCGCGGCGCGGCGACGGCGAAGGAAAAGGCAACGGCCACGAGGAAACCGGCCGCGACGACGCGACGCGCGACGCGCGGGCCGAACTGGCGGTTGGTGAGGTCCGTGATGAGGAAGGCGACGGGATAGGTGAAGGCGCCGTAGGTCAGGAGGTCGCCGAGGGCGATGCCGAACAGTTCTCCCGAAAGCGGGTACTGCACGAGCACGTTGGAGGCGACGACGACGGCCGTCATCAGGAGGACATAGAGGAACGTAATGCGGTTCGCTTGCATTTTTTTACCCTGGGTGATGCCACCAGCTGGAGTTTCTAACGATAGGCGCAAAGCATTGAGGCCTGCCCGGAGCCCGGTCAAGCCTCAATGAAACGATCTGGCCGAATGCCTGAAATCAGGCAGCGACGGCAGCAGCGGTCTTCTTGGCGATCTGGCGGCGCAGCAGGCGGGCGCGCATCGACAGTTCGTTCTCCTCGGCCTTCAGCAGGAAGGCATCGAGGCCACCGCGGTGCTCGACGGAGCGGAGCGCAGCAGCGGAAACGCGAAGACGGAAACGCTGGCCGAGGGCGTCGGAAATCAGCGTGACATTGCACAGGTTCGGCAGGAACTTGCGCTTCGTCTTGTTGTTTGCGTGGCTCACATTGTTGCCCGACTGGACGCCCTTGCCGGTCAATTCGCAACTACGGGACATGGTACACCTATTTTTTCTTGGTTCAGGACAATACGTTTCCGGCACCGAAACCGGCCGCAGTCCATCTGGCCTTTTTGGAAAGTCGCGGTTCTATAGTCACAGGCGGCGCCGACGTCAAGCCAAACCTGCCGTTCATCCTGAATTCAGTTGCCAGAAGCCATGATCTGCGGGCAAGAGCAAGTTGGATCGGACTTTTGCCGCGGCGTAGAATCGCCGCAATGGCACACTAGGCGGGGCGTCTCAATGGGAGTCGTGAAAATGAACGGGCGGGTTTGGATTGCTGGCGCTGTCATGTCGCTTGCCCTTATGGGCGGCGCGACGCCGCTGTCGTCGGCGGAGATCGAGCACCGGACGGATTACAGCATCCGTCTGTCCGGCCTGCCGGTGGCCACCGCCACCTTCCGCTCGGCCTTCAACGGCAACCGCTATACGATTTCCGGCAGCATGCAATCGGCCGGCCTTGCCGATATCTTTTCCAGCACCAAGGGCACGACCTCGGTCTCCGGCACCGTCAGCCGCGGCCGGCTGCACGCCAGGACCTATTCGGTGAACTACAAGAGCGGCAAGCGCAGCCGCGCCATCGACGTCACCTTCCACAACGGCAATGTCGTCACCGCCAGCATGACGCCGCCGC
>CAMLOC010000743.1 GCA_946481465.1 uncultured Shinella sp.
CACGAGGCCGCCGTCGAGCAGCACGGTGGAGACGCAGATCGAGTTGGAGCCGGACATCGGCGGCGTGTCCTCGGGCTCCATGATGATCCAGCCCATCTGCGCCCTGGGGTTCTTCGGCGGCACCAGCAGGTTGACATGGCGGAAGACGCCGCCGCGCGGCTCGTTGAGCACGAAGTTGCGCAGCGTCTGGTCCTCGGCGATCCAGCGCGACTGTTCCCAGACGGTATTGCCGGGCGGCGGCGCGATGCCGCCGACGATGACGTCGCCGACTTCGCCTTCGGCGTGGCAACTGACGATATGGACGATCTTGGAGGAACGCATGGCCTTGTCCTTCTTGCGCGATGCGGCGCACCGGCTGCACATTGTCTTTGATGCTGAAAACGTATACGATCTACGAAATACGTCAAGAGCCGCTTCCTCCCGCGCAAGTGGATTGGTCATTGAGATCGTCCACGATAATCGCTACCTCGATTTCCGTCTTTCGATGACGACCCGGAGTTCGAAATGCCGCTTGTGACCGCGAAGGTGCCGAACCTGGGCAAGGCGCCCAGCGCATCCGACATCATCCTGACCTTCCTTCGCGATGCCATCACCGACGGCTCGCTCGACCCGGGCGAGCCGATCCGCCAGGACGAAGTCGCCCGCCTGTTCAACGTCAGCAAGATCCCGGTGCGTGAGGCGCTGAAGCGCCTGGAGGCGGAGGGGCTGGTCGTGTTTCACCGCAATCGCGGCGCCGTGGTCACCAGCGTCTCCGATCCGGAACTGGTCCAGATCTTCGAGGTGCGGGCCATCCTGGAAGCGTCGGCGATCCGGTTCTCGATCCCGCACATGCGGGACGAGACGTTCAAGCGCGCGCGCGCCTTCTGCGAGGCTTTCGCCGCGGAAACCGATGTCGCGCGGTGGGCGCAGCTCAACTGGCAATTCCACAGTTGTCTCTATGAGGATGCGCAGAGGCCGTTCCTCGTGGCGACCATCCGCTCGGTCAATGACCGGCTGGAGCGGTTCCTTCGCATCCAGCTCACCCTTTCGCACGGAAAGGAAATCGCCGACAGGGAGCACCGGGAAATCCTCGATGCCTGCGAGGCGCGCGACGCCGAACGGGCGGGCCGGCTCGTTCACGAGCACATCATGGGCGCCTGCCGTTCCCTCCTGGAGCACCTGCCGAAGACCAGGGCGCCATAGAGCTCCGGCGCCTCCGGGACTGCTTCGATCGCTGGCTTTTACCGGAACAGCGAGAGCAGCGAATCCGCGCTCGTGTTTGCGATGCTGAGCGATTGAATCGCCAGCTGCTCCTGCGTTTGCAGGGCCTTCAGGCGGGTCGACGCCTCATTCATGTCCGCGTCCACAAGGCGGCCGACGCCGGAAAACATGCTGTCGGACAGTCTTGCGGCAAAATCCATCTGCATCTCGATCCGGGACTGGAGCGCCCCGAGCGCCGCGCCCGAAGCTGTCGCCTTCTCAAGCATCTTGTCCACGCCCGAGATATAGGCGTCGATCGTGAAGCCGCCTGCAAGGATATCGACTTCCGCGAGATCGAAACTGGTGCCCTCGTCCACGTCGCCGCTGATGTCGCTGATATAGAAGTCGACGGCGTCATTTCCGTAGCCCGGATACAATGTCTGGTCAGCGGAGAATTTCAACGTCGATCCCGTCACGGCGACCGTTAGCCCGGAGCCGGAAGCCGCGGCTTCGAACAGGGCGGCGAAATCCTCGGCGGTTGCGACACGGCCGTTATTGTTGCCAAGCACCGCGCTGACCAGGGCCCGATCCATCGTGATCGTCTGGAGCGCGCCGCCATCTATCTGTATGTCGAAGGTCAAGGGGGAGCCGGCCGCAATGGAAAACGGGCTGCCGAATTCCATTGTCGCCGTCGTTTCCATGTTGTCGTGATTGTTGGAAGAGCTGCTGTCCAGCCCCAGATACTTTCCTGTGCCGGAAAGTGAGGAGACCATGTTCTCGAAATAGATGCTGGATGCGGTATGACCGTATGCATCGAGGGTCATGACATCATAAAAAACGGGATCCGTACTTCCGGATCTATGCGCGCTGGCCTGGGCGCCGAGATCGTCAAAGGCCTTCTGCAGGACGGCGCGGACATCGACGGCATCGTTGATGATGCCATCGGAGGTTCCGAGCGCGCTGTCGATCAATGCCTTGTCGATGACAATGGAGAACGTCTCGCCGAGCGAAACGGGGCTGCGGTCGAGCACCAAGGTGAAGGTGAACGTGTCGGTCGCGCCAAAAGTCACGGGACCGTAAAATCTATGGTCTTCGTGTCCCTCATGGCGATAGGTGTCGAACTGGACCTTTCCGAAATCGGAAGACGTCGGTGCGCTGTCTTTCTGCAGGATACCGCCGCCGCCGGTGTTCAGCATGCTTATCTGCCGCAAGTCGACGTCTATTTTCTTCACGGCCACGCCGCCTTCCGAGCGGACGAAGGAGGACGCTACGCTCGTCGAAAAGCTCGCGGCATCGGCGAGGTTCTCGGCCGTGTCGGTCCACAGCCAATTGACGCCGTTGAAGCTGGTCGAACGCGAAACGCTCTCGGCTTGCGCGTTCAACTGGTCCAGTTCGGTTTGAACCTTCACCTTGTCGACGCCTTCTTCCGAAGCGAGAACCAGCTTTGCCTTGAACTCCGACAGAATGTCTATGATCGCGCTTGTGCCCGCATAGGCGGTATCGACCTTCGCGGCCCCAAGGCCGAGTGCGTCTTCCAGGGTCGAAATTGCCATAGTG
>CAMLOC010000744.1 GCA_946481465.1 uncultured Shinella sp.
ACGGGCAGGAAACTGTCCTGCTGGGCGCGATTGAAGCGATGGATCTCGTCGACGAAGAGCAGGGTCTGCCGGCCGCCCATGCGGCGCTGGCGCGCCGCCTCGAAGACCTTCTTGAGATCGGCGACGCCGGAGAAGATCGCCGAGATCTGCTCGAAGGCGAGCCCCGTCTCGCCGGACAGCAGGCGCGCCACCGTGGTCTTGCCCGTGCCGGGCGGCCCCCAGAAGATCATCGAGCCGAGCGAGCCCGCCTCGATCATGCGCGAGAGCACGCCGTCGGGACCGGTCAGGTGCTCTTGGCCCGACACCTCGCCCAGCGTGCGGGGGCGCAGGCGATCGGCCAGGGGCCGTTTCGCCGCCATCTCCTCCGGTTCACGCGGGGCGAAGAGGTCGCTCATCGGAAGAACTGGCGGATGCGCTGGCCGTCGCGCTCGATCTCGACGCGCCAGATGGACGGGTCCTCGTCGACCAGCGCGGCAAGGCTCTCGGTGGAGGCGACCGCGGTGCCGTTGAGCGCGATGACGATGTCGCGCGGCTTGAGGCCGATGCGCGCGGCCGGCGAGCCGCGATTGACCTCGGTCACGACCACGCCGGCGGTGATCCGGTTGGTCGGCATGCGCAGTTCCTCCGCCACGCGCGGCGACAAGTTGGCGACGACCGCGCCGGAGAAGGGATTGCGCCCTTCGATCAGCCGCTCGTCGCGCGGCGTCGTCTCGGGCGCCCGGTCGAGGGAGAGCGTCAGGTCCTGCTCCTTGCCGTCGGCGACGACGGTGATGCGCGCCGTGCCGCCGATGCCGACCGTGGTGAGGCGGTAGCCGAGCGCGTCGGGATGCTCGACCGGAATGCCGTTGACGGCGGTGACGACCTGCCCCGGCTTCATGCCGGCCTTTTCCGCCGGGCTGCCGGCCTGGACCTGCGAGATGAGCGCGCCGCGGGCGCGGTCGAGGCCGAGCGCCTCGGCAACCTCCGAGGTCACCGGATCGAACGTGGCGCCGATGAACGGGCGGTCGAAGGTGGCGCTGCCGTTCTCGGCGCTGGCGACGAAGGTCTTCACGAGATTGGCCGGAATGGCGAAGCCGACGCCGTTCGAGCCGCCGCCGCGCGAAAAGATCGCGGTGTTGATGCCGATCAGTTCGCCGTTCATGTTGATGAGGCCGCCGCCGGAATTGCCGGGATTGATCGAGGCGTCCGTCTGGATGAAGAAGCCGAAATCGCCCGACCGGATCTGGTTGCGGGCGAGCGCCGAGACGATGCCGCTCGTCACCGTCTGGCCGACGCCGAACGGGTTGCCGATGGCCAGCACCAGGTCGCCGACCTCGACGGCATCGCTGTCGCCGAGCGGCAGCGCCGTGAACTGCGCATCGGCCTTGATCTTCAGGACGGCAAGGTCGACGCGCTCGTCCTTCAGAACGACGGTGCTCTCATATTCGCGGCCGTCCGCCAGCGCGACCTTGATGTCGCTCGCCCCCTCGATGACATGGTTGTTCGTCACGACGATGCCGGAGGTGCCGACGATGACGCCCGAGCCGAGCGAGGACTGCTTTTCGCTGCGGTTCGGCATGCGCTGGCCGAAGAACTCCTCGAAGAAAGGGTCTCCGTCGAAGATCGAGCGGCGCTCGACGACGCGCTCGGCATAGACATTGACCACCGCATTCTCGACCTGCTTGACCAGCGGCGCGAAGGAGAGCTGCATCTGCGTGCGCGATTGGGGCACGGCGCGCTCTTCCGCCGCCGCGGGCGCCGCAAGGGCGAGGGCGACGGCAAGCGGGGCGGCAAGCAGGATGCGGACGTTCGGCATGGACGAGTCTCCTTCGTTTCTGCGTCAAGATCAGATAGGATTTCGCAGGAAAAAAGGCAAACCGCGGGAGGCCCCGCCCATCGCGCGATCTCACGCGGCGCGCACGAAAATGTGGTCGCCGCAAATCTTTCGCCGCCGTTGAAACAACACGGGCCGCCTTTACGTAGGTATCAGGGAAAACAACCGAACAGATCGAGCCCCGCCATGTCTCTCTACCGTCCACCCCGCATCCCCGCTTCGCAGATCACCCCGGAACGCTGTTTCCTCGGCCGCCGCTCTTTCCTCGCGGCCGCCGCCGGCGGGGCGCTTCTGGCATCGGGGGCGCCCGCCTTCGCCGAGGCCCTCAAGGCATCGAAATCGCCCTACGCGGTGGATGAGGCCGTGACGCCCGAAAAGGACGTGACCAGCTACAACAATTTCTACGAGTTCGGCCTCGGCAAGGGCGACCCGCTTGCCAATTCGGAGAAATTCAAGCCGACGCCCTGGACGGTGAAGGTCGACGGGCTCGTCGGCAAGCCGAAGGAATTCGGGCTGGAGGAACTGCTGGCCCTGCCGCTGGAGGAGCGGGTCTACCGCATGCGCTGCGTGGAGGCCTGGTCGATGGTCATTCCCTGGATCGGCTTTCCGCTCGCCAGCCTGCTCGACAAGGTGGAACCGCTGGGCGACGCGAAATACGTCGCCTTCGAAACCATCGTCCGGCCCGAGGAGATGCCCGGCCAGTCCGGCTACTTCCAGTCGCTGCCCTGGCCCTATGTCGAAGGCCTGAGGCTCGACGAGGCGCGCCATCCCCTGGCGATCCTCGCCGTCGGGGTCTATGGCAAGACGCTGCCCAACCAGAACGGCGCGCCGATCCGCCTCGTCGTGCCGTGGAAATACGGCTTCAAGGGCATCAAGTCGATCGTCAAGATCACGCTCACCGACAAGCAGCCCCCCCAACC
>CAMLOC010000745.1 GCA_946481465.1 uncultured Shinella sp.
TTGGCCGGAAAGCTCGCCGAACGGTTCGGGCGCCGCGAGGTGCTGATCCTGACGACGGTGCTGATCGGCGCCTTCTCGTTCTTCCTGCCGGGGCTGATGACGGGCGGCGAGAGCGGCATCGTCCTCTTCGTCATCCTCGCCATGGCGCTGATGGGCATGACCTACGGCCTCATCGGCACGGCGCTCGCAGCACCCTTCCCCACGAAGGTGCGCTATACGGGCTCGTCCATCACCTTCAACTTCGCCGGCATCTTCGGCGCCTCGCTGGCGCCCTATATCGCGACGTGGCTGCAGGCGAACTACGGCATGACCTATGTCGGCTACTATCTCGGCCTGTCGGCGGTCATCACGCTGGCCTGCATCCTGCTCTCGGGCAGGGAAGAGGTCTGAGCCTCCAGCAAGGCGCCCGAATCAAAAACCCGCCGTGGCGACACGGCGGGTTTTTCTTTGTCCCTGGCCTCAGGCCGTCGCGCGGCCGAGGAATTCCTTGACCTCGTAGCCCGGCATGAAATTGCCGAGACGCTTGATTTCCCATTGCAGCATGATGCCGGAATGCTCCAGCACGCGGCTGCGCACGGTCTCGCCGAGATATTCCAGCTCGTAGCCGGTGGCCTGGCCCGTGTTGATCATGAAGTTGCAGTGCATCGGCGACATCTGCGCGCCGCCGATCATCATGCCGCGGCAGCCCGCCTCGTCGATCAGCTTCCAGGCCGAATGGCCTTCCGGGTTCTTGAAGGTCGAGCCGCCGGTCTTCTCGCGGATCGGCTGCACCGTCTCGCGATGCTGGCGCACCGCGTCCATTTTCGCACGGATATCGGCCTTGTCACCGGCCGCGCCCTCGAAGATGGCATGGGTGAAGATCAGGTCGGCCGGCGCGGCTGAATGGCGGTAGGTATAGCCCATGTCGGCATGGGACAGCACATGCGGATTGCCCTTGCGGTCGATCGCATGCACCTCCACGACGAGGTCCTTGGTCTCGCCGCCGTTGGCGCCGGCATTCATGCGCAGCGCGCCGCCGATGGAGCCCGGAATGCCGTAATAGAACTCGAAGCCGGCAATGCCGTGGTCGAGCGCCATGGCGGCGATGTTCTTGTCCGGGCAGATCGCGCCGGCCTTGATGCGGTTCTCGCCGACCAGCTCGACATCGCCGAAACCCTTGGCCGAAAGACGGATGACGACGCCCGGAATGCCGCCGTCGCGCACCAGGAGGTTCGAGCCGACGCCGGTCACGGTGACCGGCACGTCCGCGGGCACGAGCTTCAGGAAAGTCGCGAGGTCATCGGCGTCGTGCGGATGGAACATCAGCTCGGCAAGGCCGCCGGCGCGGAACCAGGTGACGCGGTCCATCGGCGCATCCGGCGTCAGGCGGCCGCGGACCTCCTTGATGCCCTCGCCCAACGACGCCAGAAGTTTCGCACCATCCACCTGCTTCATGCCACCTGCCCCGAAATGCCTGCCAGTTCACCCGGCAGCGCCTGCGCCCAATACGTGATACTGCCAGCCCCCAAGAGAACCACAAAGTCACCGGGCTTTGCAATGCCGGCGACGAGAGGCGCCAGGGCTTCCGGCGAGGCGAGGAACCGCGCGTCGCGGTGGCCGGCGGACTTGATGCGGGAGACCAGCTCCTCCGCGCTGACGCCCTCGACCGGATCCTCGCCCGCGGCATAGATCGGCGCGATCATCACCGTGTCGGCATCGTTGAAGCAGCCGGCGAACTCCTCGAAGAGGCTCGCGACGCGGCTGTAGCGGTGCGGCTGGTGAACCGCGATGACGCGGCCCGCACAGGCCTCGCGCGCCGCGCGCAGCACGGCCTTGATCTCGACCGGATGGTGGCCGTAATCGTCGTAGACGTTGACGCCGTTCCAGCCGCCGGTCAGCGTGAAGCGGCGCTTGACGCCGCCGAAGCCGGCAAGGCCCCGGGCGATCGCTTCCGGCGTGATGCCGAGGCGCTGGGCGACGGCAATCGCCGCGGTCGCGTTGGAAACGTTGTGGCGGCCCGGCATCGGCAGGCGCAGGTCCTTCAGCGCGATGACCTGGCCGGTGCGGCGGCGGCGGATCTCCACGTCGAAGACGGAGGTCGCGCCGTCCATGCGGATATTGCCGAATCGCACATCCGCCTGCGGGTTCTCGCCATAGGTGATGACCTTGCGGTCCTCGATGCGGCTGACCATGGCCTGCACCTCGGGATGATCGAGGCACATGACGCCGAAGCCGTAGAACGGCACGTTCTCGACGAACTGGCGGAAGGCGGCGCGCACGGCGTCGAAGTTGCCGTAGTGGTCGAGATGCTCGGGGTCGATATTGGTGACGATGGCGACATCCGCCGGCAGCTTCAGGAAGGTGCCGTCCGATTCGTCCGCCTCCACCACCATCCACTCGCCCTCGCCCATGCGGGCGTTGGTGCCGTAGGCGTTGATGATGCCGCCGTTGATGACGGTCGGGTCGAGGCCGCCGGCCTCGAGGAGCGTGGCCACCATCGAGGTCGTCGTCGTCTTGCCGTGCGTACCGCCGATGGCGATCGCATTGCGGAAGCGCATCAGCTCGGCGAGCATTTCCGCACGTCGCACGACCGGCAGAAGCTTTTCGCGGGCGGCGATCAGTTCCGGATTGTTCTTCTTGATCGCGGTCGAGACGACGACGACCTCGGCATCGCCCAGGTTTTCCGCCTTGTGGCCGACGAAGACCTCGATGCCCTTGTCGCGCAGCCGCTGCACATTGGCGCTGTCGGCCTG
>CAMLOC010000746.1 GCA_946481465.1 uncultured Shinella sp.
AGCGCGGCGGAGATGACCGCCGCCATGCCGAAGGTGGCGGGATCGGGGCGCAGCAGCGCCGAGACCGAGAGCGCGACGACGGTCGGCAGGAAGGCGTAGAGCACCGCATGGCGCAGCATCAGGGTGCTGATGGCGGTGACGGCCAGCGCCACGAGCAGGGCCGTGCCCTTGTAGAAATCGAAGGTGACGCCGCCGCAGGCGCCGCAGGTCTGCAGGGCGAAGGCGGCCCAGGTGAGACCCATGGCGACCTGCGCGGCCAGGAAGACGCGCTGCCAGCCGCGCGTGTTGTCGGCGGTGATCTCCTGCCGGCGCGCGCGGCGGGCGACGATCATGCCGAGCGCATGCACGCTGAGCGCCAGGATGGCCCAGGCGAGAAGGCCGACCTCCTGCGTGAGATAGACGCCGACGGCGGCGACGAGCATCACGACGACGGGGACGGCGAGCGCGCTCTGGGCGGCGGAGGCGACGTGCAGTTGCAGCATCTCGCGTTCGAAACCGGGCGCAAGGCCCGTCGCGGTCTGCAGGCGTTCCCGGGTCGCGCGCACGGTGCGCGAGACAGCCTTGTTTCTATGGCTGCGCGACCTGTCGACGATGATCTTGTCGGTCGATGTGCTGACGCCGGTACTCATCACGATTGCAATTGTTGCGGACGCGTTGAAGTCTAGGGGGGAATCCTTAAGAAGATGCTGCCGGGCATAAACCATTTGCGAACCATTCCGGCACTTCCCGCAAGCCGGCGCTTCCTGCATGACGTAACGGCGTGACGCGGGGGCATTTGCGCCTTTCTCCGAATCGCGCAAACAGCCTATCTCTTTCATTTTGCATCGTTCCGGAGGCAGGCCATTCCATGGGACTTTCCAGGCGGGCGCGCGATGTCGGCGTGGCGATGGCGATCCTGGCGCTGACGGCGCTGATCGTGGCGCGCGTCGACGACGGGGGCGGCGAGGCCCTTACCGGGGCGGCGCGGGCGGCGGACGGCGATACGCTGACGCTGGACGGCCAGCGCATCCGGCTCCTCGGCATGGACACGCCGGAACTGGCGCAGGTCTGCAAGCGCGACGGCGCGGACTGGCGCTGCGGCGTCGCCGCGCGCTCGCGGCTTGCCGAACTTTTGCGCGCCGGGCCCATCATCTGCCGCATGCAGGGCACGGACAGATACGACCGCCGGCTGGCGCGCTGCGAGAATGCGGCGGGCGACCTCGGGGCGCGCATGGTGCGCGAAGGCCTCGCCGTCGCCTATGGCGGCTACGAGGACGAGGAGCAGTTCGCGCGAGCCGAGCGCAAGGGGCTGTGGGGCGCGGAGTTCGACATGCCGCAGCAATGGCGCCGGACGAACGGCCGGCCGCAGGAAGAGGCGCACGACGCGGAACCGGGCGTCCTCGGCGGCATTCTGGAGAGGTTCGGATTCTAGAGCATTTCCGGCGAACTCCGGTTCACCGGAAATGCTCCGGATTCTTGTTTTTACCGCATTATCCGACGTCGAAGCGATCTCGCTTCGACCGGAAATGCTCTGGGAGGGACGACGCGATGGACGAGGCTGCGACCGAAGACGCGATCGCCGCCCTTGGCGCGGCGATTACGGCCTGTCGGCTCTGTCGCGACGCGCCGGCGAGGGGGCCGGCGCACCGGCTGCCGCACGAGCCGCGGCCGGTCGCCGTCCTCTCCGATACCGCGCGCATCCTGATTGCCGGCCAGGCGCCGGGGCTCCGGGTGCACGAGAGCGGCCTGCCGTTCAACGACGCTTCCGGCGACCGGCTGCGCGCCTGGCTCGGCGTCACGCGCGCGGAATTCTACGATCCGCGGAAATTCGCCATCGTGCCGATGGGCTTCTGTTTTCCCGGCTACGACGCCCATGGCAGCGACCTGCCGCCGCGGCGGGAATGCGCGCCGCTGTGGCGCGCCCGGGTGATGGCCGCCATGCCGCAGATCGAGCTGGTGCTGGGCATCGGCCAGTATGCGCAGGCCTGGCACCTGGGCGCGACGAAGGCCGCCAGCATGACGGAGACGGTGCGCGACTGGCGCCGGCATCTCCACCGCAACGAGGGGCCGGCCGTGCTGCCGCTGCCGCATCCGAGCTGGCGCAACACGGCCTGGCTGAAGCGCAATCCGTGGTTCGAGGCAGAGGTGTTGCCGGAATTGCGAAAGCGGGTGAAAACCCTTACGGAATGAAATGCAATTCTTTCAATTTGCCGCCATCGCGGTATATGAGGGAATTAAATTCTTAGGGGAACTCAATGGACCGTCTGGACCGCAAAATCCTGCGCCTCTTGCAGGAAGATTCCACGCTCGCCGTGGCCGACCTCGCCAAGAAGGTGGGGCTGTCGACCACGCCCTGCTGGCGGCGCATCCAGAAGATGGAAGAGGACGGCGTGATCCGCAAGCGCGTCGCGCTGCTCGACCCGGTCAAGATCAACACCAAGGTCACGGTCTTCGTGTCGATCCGCACCAACGCCCATTCGACGGAATGGCTGAAGCGCTTTTCCGAGGTGATCGTCGAGTTCCCGGAAGTGGTGGAATTCTACCGCATGAGCGGCGAGGTGGACTACCTGCTGCGCGTCGTCGTGCCGGATATCGCCGCCTATGACGCCTTCTACAAGCGCATGATCGCGCGCATCGAGATCCGCGACGTCTCCTCGGCCTTCGCGATGGAGCAGATCAAGTACACGACCGAGCTTCCGCTCGACTACATGGTCGTCGACAACCAGAAGAGCGGCGAGGACTAGGCGCTTTC
>CAMLOC010000747.1 GCA_946481465.1 uncultured Shinella sp.
GGCCTCCGTCACGGCGCGCATGAGCTGCCACTTGTCGGCCCGCCCGGTATCGTTGCCGCCCTCGCCGGCGCGCAGCTTCTCCTGCCGCCCGGCCGCCGCGCGCTGCCTCAGGAAAAGGCGCGCACTCATCCGTCCGCCGCCAAACGGCGTCGTTGCAATCTGCTCCATCATGTCGGGTTCCCCTTTTCCGAGGCAAGGAGGTCCCGTCGACGTCGCCACGACAGCGTCCACGGCATTTTCATGCCGCGCGAAGGCCGCTGTCCTCCCGAAAGAGGCAGACGAAGGTCATCGTTTCGTGCGGCGCTACGGCCGAACGACTCTTGACTTTGACTGTTGGAAGTGATTCTCTCGAATTGCTACATAGAAGAGGGCTTCCGAAATGGTGACGTTTTGGGGGCCTTTTTTCTTGTCTCCGCGTTCCTTTCGCTGGTTTCTCAGGTCATTGCCGGCCGCTTGCGCGGCCGAATCAGCCGGCTTTCCGCTCAGTCCTTCCCCGCCTTTTGGGCCAGGAACACCGCGTATTCCTCGCGCAGGCGCCCCGTCAGCGCCGCGATGAAGGCCGGATCGACATCCGCCGCGAAGGAAAGGCGCACCGCCCTGCCCTTGCGCTCGAGCTTGGCGAGCAGCGCGCCGTCGGCCCGCACGATCTCCTCGGTTGCCGCCGGCGGCGTCTTCTGCGCCGGGCGCAGCAGCCGGTCGAACAGCATCTGGAAGCGCTCGTCGCTTGCCCCCGCCGCAAAGCGCTGCGAGGTCGTCTCGTCGTCCGCCTTCTCGATCTCCGCGCCGTTGCCGTTCGCAAACAGCGCACCGAGCGCCATCCAGCGCTCGCGCCCCGCCTTCGGCGCCGGGCCGATGGCGTAGATGAAGCGCAGCGGCACGGTCTCGGCCACCTGCAGCAGCCGTGACAATTCGCTCTTCTGCACCGCCAGCGCATCGCCGACGAGCTTGCGCTCGAAGCCGCGGCCGACCAGCGTATGGGCGAAGAGCGCGCGCTCGATGAAGCTGAGATTGCGCCGCTCGGCATTCTCCTTGCCTTGGGCGAGCACCAGCTCGTCGTCGGTGAGCGGGCGCACGATCGCCTTGACGTCGACGCCGAGGCGGCGGGCCGCCTTCAGGCGGCGGTGACCGTAGGCCACCTGGTAGCGCCCCTCCCCTGCCCCGTCCGTCGCGGGCGAGGGGCGCACGAGGATCGGCACCTGCTGGCCGTTCTCGCGCATGCTCTCGACGAGGGCGAGGAAATCCGGATCGTCGCGCTCCTCGTCGGAGAGCCGGTCGCTGACGAAGGAAACGTCGATCCGCCCGGTATCGAGCGAGACGATGCGCTCGCCCTCTTCCAGCGCCTGGCGCAGCGCGCGCGCCTCCTCCGCCTCGCGGGTGATGGAGGAGAGCGTCAGCCCCATCGCCTTGACGGCGCCGGAGGAGGCGCGGGGCGGCGTGCCGCCCGGCTCTGCGGCGGGAAGCGATTTCGTCTCGGGCGCGCGCTCGCCGCCGGCCGGCACGATATCCCCGCCGAACAGCGCCTTGATCGAATTCTTGCGGTCGCGGCCGGCCATCATGCGCGCCCCCATGCGGTGTGGACGAGCTGCTCGATCTCCTGGTTGACGGCCTCCAGCGAATCCATCGCCCGGTCATAGGTGCCGCGCGAGAAATTCTCGCGGCCGACCTCGTAGAGCGTCTGCTTGGTGAGGCCGGCATCAGAGACGGCGGTGGATTTCAGCATGGTCGAGGTCAGCACGCGGTTGCCGAAGAGCGAGCGCAGGAAGCCGACGATCTGCGCCTGCGGCCCGTCATGCGGCTCGTAGCGGGTGACGAGGTAGCGCAGGAAATCGAAATTGAGCTGGCCGCCCGCCTCGCGCACCACGCCGAGCAGGTCCGAGGTCATGAACAGGAACTGGCTCATCGAGGCGACGTCGAGCATCTGCGGATGCACGGTGACGATGACCGAGGTGGAGGCGCACAGCGCCGACAGCGTCAGGTAGCCGAGCTGCGGCGGGCAATCGATGACGACGACGTCGTAATCGTCGGCGACCGAGGCGAGCGCCGCCTGCACGCGGGTGAAGAACAGGCCATGCGCCTCGCCGGCCTTGCGTTCGGAGAGCGCGCGCGGCGTCGCATGCTCGAATTCCTGAAGCTCCAGATTGCCCGGCACGAGGTCGAGATTGTGGAAATAGGTTTTTCGCACGATGGCGGAGAGCGGACGGGCCTCGCCGTCATAGCGGATGGCGCCGTAGATCGTGTCGTTGCCGGCAAGGTCGAGTTCGGGCTGGTAGCCGAACAGCGCGGAGAGCGAGGCCTGCGGGTCGAGGTCGATGGCGAGCACCCGGTGGCCGGTCATGGCGAGGTGCTGGGCGAGATGCACGGCGGAGGTCGTCTTGCCCGAGCCGCCCTTGAAATTGGTGACGGAGAGGACCTGCAGGTGCTCGCCGCGCGCCGGGTCGCGCCATTTGACATAGGAGCGGGCCTTGGCCGCATTGCCCTTGGCGCGCGCCTGCTCGGCCAGATGATGGCGCAGCGCGTCGATATCGGCGAGCGAATACATGCGCCGCCCGCCCGGGCCGGTGGCAAGCTCCGGCCCCTCCCCCGCCAGCGAGATCTGCCTCAGATAGCCGTCCGAAACGCCGATCAGCCGCGCCGCCTCGCCGGAGGTGAAGCTGCGCAGCGTCTTCTGCGAGGTCGGCGGGAACAGCCGGTCGCGCATGGCCTGGAGCTGCACGGACAGCGCCTGCG
>CAMLOC010000748.1 GCA_946481465.1 uncultured Shinella sp.
TCATGAAAAGCATATCCATCAAGACGTCCCTGATCGCGTTGATGAGCACGATTATTGCAATCGTCTTCGTTTTCTCCGTTGTCGCCCTTCAGAACATCCGGTCACTTGCCGCCACGGCCAAGACCGTCGACGGCGTATGGATCGAGCGGTTGGTCTCCTCCCAGGAGATAAAGGAGGACTTTGCCAATGTTCGACTGTCGCTGGCGCGTTTCGCCATGATCACCAGCGATGCCGAGTTCGAAGTCGAAATGCCCCTATTTGAAAAGGCGAAGGCGGAATTGGACGCTGCCTTCACCGACTACGAAGCGGACATTTCTTCTGACAGCGATCATGCTGTCATCCAGGGAATTCGCTCGCTGACCGCAAGCTACCTCGAGAACAGCACGGCATATATTCAGCTGCTCAAAGGCCACAAACTGGACGAAGCCCGGGCGGTGTTCAGTTCGGAGATGAAACCGGTCGCGGCGGAGGCAAACAGCGCGATTTCGGCACTCGTCGACTCCATCATGACGCTTACGGATACGGAGGTGACTGCGGCCAATCATGCGGCGGAAGGCGCATTCAGCCAGTCTCTCGCGCTAGCTGGCATCGCCATCCTGATCTGTCTTGGCGGCATCTACGTGGCCGTCGCCCGCGTTGCCAATCCGATCCAGCGTATCACCGGCGCCATGCGCGATCTTGCCGGAGGCGATGTGGCCAGCGATGTGCCGCTCATCGGTCGTCGCGACGAAATTGGTGCCATGGCCGGAGCGGTTCAGGTCTTCCGCCAGAACGCCATCGAGCGGATACGCCTGGAACGGGAAGCGGATGCGAACCGAAGCCTCAGCGAGAAGGGGCGTCTCGAACGCGAGGCCCTGAAGACGAAGGAAGCCGCCGACGTCAAATTCGCCGTCGACAATCTCGCCGAGGGGCTTTCGAAACTCTCGAGCGGCGATGTTTCCTATCGCATCGGCCAGCCCTTCACCGCGACGCTTGACGCCGTGCGCGGCGACTTCAACAACTCGGCGGAAAAACTGCAATCTGCACTCTCCCGCGTTGCCGAGAATGCAAGGGGGATCGAGGCTGGTGCCCATGAGATCCGGTCGGCGGCCGACGATCTGGCCAAACGCACGGAGCAGCAGGCTGCGGCGGTTGAGGAAACCTCTGCCGCGCTGGAGCAGATCACCACGGTGGTCAAGGATTCCGCCAAGCGCGCGCACGAGGCCGGTCACCTGGTTGCCGGCGCGCGGACCCATGCTGAAGAGTCCGGCGCCGTCGTGCGCCGTGCCGTGGACGCAATGGGGCAGATCGAGAAATCGTCGGACGAAATTTCCAACATCATCGGCGTCATTGACGAAATTGCCTTCCAGACGAACCTGCTTGCTCTGAATGCCGGCGTCGAAGCGGCTCGCGCCGGTGAAGCCGGCAAGGGCTTCGCTGTCGTTGCGCAGGAAGTGCGCGAACTGGCGCAGCGCTCTGCCAAGGCCGCCAAGGAGATCAAAGTCCTGATCATCGCCTCGCAAGCGCAAGTCCAGGAAGGCGTGCAGCTTGTCGGTGATACCGGTCGTGCGTTGCAGACCATCGTGACGGAAGTCCAGGAGATCAATCGGCACGTCAGCGCAATCGTGGAAGGCGCACAGGAACAATCGTCGGGGCTCCAGCAGATCAACACTGCCGTCAACCAGATGGACCAGGACACGCAGAAGAACGCCGCCATGGTGGAAGAAACCACTGCCGCGACACACAGCCTTTCCCGCGAAGTTGTGTCGCTCAACGAGCTTCTTTCCCTCTTCAAGCTGAATGAAGATGCAAGCCGGGCCGGCACGCATCGGGTAGCCACGTCGTCTTCGGTGGTCTCGCCGGTTCGCGACCTCGGCCGCCGCATCGCTGGTGCGTTCTCCGGCAACACTGCGCTGAAACAGACGGATTGGGAGGAATTTTGACGATGCGTGAGCCAGGGGCGTCCGACGAGCCTGTCGATCGTTCAATCGACAATCTCAGCCAGTCCGCCCGCCACAAGGCAGCTGAAATCCATATCGTGGCGAGTCGTTGAGCGATCACCGGGCGGGGCCTCGGCTCCGCCCTTTGCTTACGCAATAAATAGACCTCCGCCTCTGGTGGAGGTCGTGGCTTTCCTTAGCCCGGACGCCGGCCAAGCCTCTTTCCTGCCGCAGGCGCATGGACTTGGTGTGCTGCGTCGTGGCATAGGGCGCGGGACCACGACGAGGCCCGCTTTCCATGATCCGCATCGAGAATATCAGCAAGTCCAACAGCCACCGCATCCTGTTCATCGAGGCGTCCGCCGCGTTGAACCGGGGGGAGAAGATCGGGCTTGTCGGGCCGAACGGGGCCGGCAAGACGACGCTCTTTCGCATGATCACCGGGCAGGAGGCGCCGGACGAGGGGCAGGTCTCGGTCGAGAAGGCGGTTTCGATCGGCTACTTCAGCCAGGACGTCGGCGAGATGGAAGGGCGCAGCGCCGTCACCGAGGTGATGGACGGGGCGGGTCCGGTGAGTTCCGTTGCTGCTGAATTGCGCGATCTCGAGGCGGCGATGGTCGATCCGGAGAGGCTCGACGAGATGGACGCGATCATCGAGCGCTACGGCGAGGTGCAGGCGCGCTACGAGGAACTCGACGGTTACGGGCTGGAGAGCCGGGCGCGCGAGGTTCTGGCGGGCCTCAGCTTCAGCCAGGAGATGATGGACGGCGATGTCGGCAAGCTCTCGGGCGGCTGGAAGATGCG
>CAMLOC010000749.1 GCA_946481465.1 uncultured Shinella sp.
TCACATCGTCGCCATCGCACCGTCCTGCCTGCCGTTCCGCGGCGTCGACTGCCAGGCCTGCCGCGACGCCTGTCCTGCGGAGGCGATCCGCTTCCGCCCGGTGCGCGGCGGTCCCTTCGTGCCCGAGCTTGCGGCCGAGGCCTGCACCGGCTGCGGCGCCTGCATCTCCGTCTGTCCGGTCGGCGCGGTCGCCACTGCGCCGCGCAGCCTGGAGGCGGCCCATGCCTGAGGCGCGCCGCCATCACATTTCAAGCGCCGTCGTCGCCGTCAGGCCCGGCTATGTCGAGGGTGTGCTCGGCGTCCTTGCCGGCCTTGCCAATGTCGAGGTGCA
Organism: uncultured Shinella sp.; assembly: GCA_946481465.1. The sequence goes on from CAMLOC010000749.1 coordinate 332, forward strand.
CGGCTGCGACAAGGGCAAGATCGTCGTCGTCATCGAGGGGCCGTCGACCGGCGTGCTCGGGGATACGCTGATGCGCATCTCCGTCCTCGACGGCGTGATCGCGGCGAACATGGTTTTCGAACATGTCGAATTGGAAGAGGACGAGGTGCATGGGCAGCGAACTGACGCGGCGTGACATCCTGAAGGCCCAGGCGGCGGGCGTCGCGGCGGCGGCGGCGGGCATCGCGCTTCCCGCTGCCGCCCAGCCGGTTCCCGGTGGGGTGAGCGCGCTGGAGATCAAATGGGACAAGGCGCCCTGCCGCTTCTGCGGCACGGGCTGCGGCGTCATGGTGGGCGTCAAGGAAGGCAAGGTCGTCGCCACGCACGGCGACATGCAGGCCGAGGTCAATCGCGGCCTCAACTGCATCAAGGGCTATTTCCTCTCCAAGATCATGTACGGTTCCGACCGCCTGACGACCCCGCTCCTGCGCAAGCGGGGCGGTGCCTATGCCAAGGACGGCGAGTTCCAGCCGGTGAGCTGGGACGAGGCCTTCGACGTGATGGCCGAACAGGCCAAGAAGGTGCTGAAGGAGAAGGGGCCGACGGCGCTCGGCATGTTCGGCTCCGGCCAGTGGACGATCTTCGAGGGCTACGCCGCGACCAAGCTGATGCGCGCCGGCTTCCGTTCGAACAATCTCGATCCGAACGCCCGCCATTGCATGGCCTCTGCCGCCTACGCCTTCATGCGCACCTTCGGCATGGACGAGCCGATGGGCTGCTACGACGATTTCGAGCATGCCGACGCCTTCGTGCTGTGGGGCTCGAACATGGCGGAGATGCATCCGATCCTGTGGACGCGCATCGCCGACCGGCGGCTCGGTAACGAGCATGTGCGCGTGGCGGTACTTTCCACCTTCACCCATCGCAGCATGGATCTCGCCGATATCCCGATGGTCTTCAAGCCGGGCACGGACCTCGTCATCCTCAACTACATCGCCAACCACATCATCCAGTCCGGCCGGGTGAACGAGGACTTCGTGCGCAATCACACGACGTTCGTGCGCGGCGTCACGGATATCGGCTATGGCCTCAGGCCGGACGATCCGGTGGAGGTGAAGGCGGCCAATTCCGCCGATCCGGGCAAGACGGAGCCGATGGACTACGAGGCCTTCAAGGCGTTCGTGGCGGAATACACGCTGGAAAAGGCGGTGGAGATGACCGGCGTGGAGGCCGGCTTCCTCAAGCAGCTCGCCGAGCTTTACGCGGACCCGGACCGCAAGGTCATGTCGCTCTGGACCATGGGCTTCAACCAGCATGTGCGCGGCGTCTGGGCGAACCAGATGGTCTATAACCTGCACCTTTTGACCGGCAAGATCTCCGAGCCCGGCAACAGCCCGTTCTCGCTGACCGGCCAGCCCTCGGCCTGCGGCACGGCGCGCGAGGTCGGCACCTTCGCCCATCGCCTGCCGGCCGACATGGTGGTGACGAACCCGGAACACCGCAAGCATGCCGAGGAGATCTGGCGTATTCCCCACGGCATCATCCCGGAAAAGCCCGGCTACCATGCCGTCCAGCAGGACCGCATGCTTCGGGACGGCAAGCTCAATTTCTACTGGGTACAGGTCAACAACAACGTCCAGGCCGGCCCCAACACCTCGAACGAGACCTACAAGGGTTATCGCAACCCGGAGAACTTCATCGTCGTGTCGGATGCGTACCCGACGATCACGGCGATGAGCGCGGACCTCATCCTGCCGGCCGCCATGTGGGTGGAGAAGGAAGGCGCCTACGGCAATGCCGAGCGGCGCACCCATGTCTGGCACCAGCTCGTGCAGGCGCCGGGCGAGGCGCGGTCGGACCTCTGGCAGCTGGTCGAGTTCTCCAAGCGCTTCACCACGGACGAGGTCTGGCCGGCGGAAGCCCTCGCCGCCAACCCGGCCTACAAGGGCAAGACGCTCTACCAGGTGCTGTTCGCCGAAAGCGACGTGGCGAAATTCCCCGTCAGCGAGATCAGCGCCGACCATGCCAACAACGAGGCGCAACAGTTCGGCTTCTACATCCAGAAGGGCTTGTTCGAGGAATATGCCGCCTTCGGCCGCGGCCACGGTCACGACCTTGCGCCCTACGACACCTATCACGAGGTGCGCGGCCTGCGCTGGCCGGTCGTGGACGGCAAGGAGACGCTCTGGCGCTACCGCGAAGGGTACGACCCCTATGTGAAGCCCGGCGAAGGAGTGAAGTTCTACGGCAACAAGGACGGCAAGGCGGCGATCATCGCCGTGCCCTACGAGCCGCCGGCCGAATCCCCCGATGACGAATACGATACCTGGCTCGTCACCGGCCGCGTGCTGGAGCACTGGCATTCCGGCTCGATGACCATGCGCGTGCC
>CAMLOC010000750.1 GCA_946481465.1 uncultured Shinella sp.
GCGCCGAGGTCACCTCGTCGAACAGCATGATCTTGGGCGAGAGCGCCAGGGCGCGGGCGATGGCGACACGCTGCTTCTGTCCGCCGGACAGCTGGGCGGGCATGTTTCTCGCCTTGTCGGCAAGCCCCACCATGTCGAGAAGCTCCATCGCCCGCTTCTCGGCCGCCACCTTCGCGACGCCCTTGGTCAGCATCGGCGCCAGCGTGACATTGTCGAGCACGCATTTGTGCGGGAAGAGATTGAAGTGCTGGAAGACCATGCCGATCTTCTCGCGCATCTTGTGCAGGTGCCGGTCGTCCGCCGGCACCAGGCCGCCGTTCTTCGGCATGTGGTAGAGCTGGTCGCCGTCGACCTCGATATGGCCGTCGCTGATCGTCTCCAGCGTCATCAGGATGCGCAGGATCGTCGTCTTGCCGGAGCCGGAGGGGCCGATGAGGGCGAGCTTCTCGCCCGGCAGCACCTCCATCGACAACCCGTCGAGTACGGTCAAGGGACCGTAGCGCTTCACGATATTGTCGATGCGGATGATGGGTGCGGCCATGCATGTCTCTCCCTGTCGAGACCGTGTTGGCCTAACGATGCGCGGCGATCGAAATCATGTCAATGTAGATAATAATCTCATGACAATTATTGTTTCGCCGCCCATTTGGCAGGCATCACGACTCAAATCGCGAGCAACAGCGCCTCCGGGTTCCCGCTGGCCAGCGAAGCCAGAATGCCGAGCCCCGTGCGAAGTTCCTGCTCCGTCGTCGAGCCGAGGGAGATGCGCACGGCGGGCTGCCAGCCCTGGTCGGCGGTGCGAAAGGAGGAGCCGGGCGCGATGGCGACGCCGCGCAGGCGGGCCTGGGAGACGAAACCCTCCTCCGTATGCCCTTCCGGCAGCGGCAGCCAGACATGCAGGCTCTGCGGATGCGACCGGTAGGGCAGGCCCGCGAAGATCTCCTCCGCGATGGCGTGGCGCGCCGCCAGCGCCCCGCGCTGCCAGGTGACGAGTTCCATCGCCGTGCCGTCGCCGACCCAGCGCGTGGCGATCTCGGCGATCGAGGGCGTCGCCATCCAGCTAGAGACGAGGTGCCGGTTGGCGACGGCCGCGACATAGCGGTCGGGCGCGGCGAGATAGCCGATGCGCAGGCCCGGCACCGTGATCTTGGTGAAGCTCGTCACGTAGAGCGTGCGCTCCGGCGCATAGGCGGCGATCGGCGGCGCCCGCTCCGCGACGAGCGGCCCCAGAATGTCGTTCTCGATGATCGCGATGTCGTGGCGGCGCGCCACCTCGGCCAGCGCCTGCCGGCGCTCCCCGCTCATCAGCGTCGCGGTCGGATTGATGACGGAGGGCTGCAGGAAAACCGCGCGGATGACGCCCTTGCGGCAGGCCTCGTCCAGCGCCTCGGGGATCATGCCGTCGCGGTCGATCGGCAGGCCCTCCAGATGGAGGCCGAGATAGGTCGAGAGCGGCACCAGCGTGTGGTGGCTGATCGCCTCCGTGGCGACCGTCGCGCCGGGCGGGGCGACGCTCATCAGCGCCACCGTCATGCCCGACGTCGCGCCGTTGGTGAGGCTGATGTTGAGCGGCGAGATATCGAGCCCGCAGCGCGCCAGCCATTCGGCCGCGACGTTGCGATGGCGCGGAAACACCATGTTGGGCCGGAAGGAAAGCGCCGAACTCGACGGCAGGTTCTCCGCCAGCCAGCCGAAGGCCTCGCGCATGCGCTCCAGGTGGATCTGCTCGCAGACGGGCTTCAGGATCGACAGGTCGACCAGCTCGCCGAGCCGCTCGGGCAGATAGGGCGGCTCCGGTTCCTTCGGCCGCGTCTGCACGAAGGAACCGCGGCCGATCTCGCCGGAGATCAGGCCGCGCCGGATCAGCTCGTCATAGGCGCGGCTGACGGTCTGCACGGAAAGTTTCAGGTCGTCGGCGAGCTTGCGGTGTGGCAGAAGGCGTGTACCGTTGGGCAGCAGTCCTTCCTGGATGGCGCGGGCGATCTGCTCGGCGAGGGAAAGATAGGCCGGCCGGCGCAATTGGGATATATCGGGTCGCCAATTTGTCATGATTTCAACAGTGCTCAAATTCAGTTCAATTGACAACGCCAAAATGCCTTTCCATTGTCTTTTTCCTCGCTTTGACATGATATCCGCCCGGAGGGCGACCGCATGAAACTCGACGCCATCGACCTGCGCATCCTGGAGGCGATCCAGGAGAACGGGCGCATCACCAAGCTGGCGCTGGCGGAGAAGGCGGGCCTTTCCCCGACGCCCTGCTGGCTGCGGCTGCGCAAGCTCGAAAAGGCGGGCATCGTCACGGGCTATCACGCGCGCGTCGCGGTGCGGCGCCTGGCCCCGGTCGCCAGCGTCCTGATGGAGGTGACGCTCGCCAATCACCGCCAGGCCGATTTCGACCGTTTCGAGCGCGCGGTGGCGGCAACGCCGGAAATCGTCGCCTGCTGGTCCGTCGGCGGCGGGGTGGATTACATCCTGAAGATCATGGCCCCCGACATCGACGCCTACCAGCGGCTCGTCGACGGCCTGCTCGACCGCGAACTCGGCATCGACCGCTACTTCACCTACATCGTCACCAAGACGGTGAAGGAGGAGACCGTCCTGCCGCTGGAAGTGCTGCTCCCTTCGCAGGAGTGACCGCGGCATAGAGAGATTGTCTACGCCGCATCGCCGGTTTGGCCAAAGTCTCTGCGGCCCGC
>CAMLOC010000751.1 GCA_946481465.1 uncultured Shinella sp.
TGCTGAAATCATTCTGCGGCGATCGCGCCGGCGGCACGGCCATCGAGTACGGGCTCCTGCTGGCGCTCATCTCCATCGGCCTGGTGGCCGGCCTCGAAGCCTTCGGCAACGGCCTCTCCGAGACCCTCACCACGCTCTCCAACACCATCGATTCGGCCGGCACGGAATAGCCGGTCAGCCGCGCCCGCCCTGTTTCAGCGCATCGGCAAGGCGCATCGTCGCCGAACCGGGCTTCAGCGGCTTCTGCTGGCTCTCATGCGGCGCCCAGCCCGACACGTAAATGACCGAGAAACTCGCGCGGATGCGCCCGTCCGGATCGGAGAACCGTTCCGCATAAAGCTCCGCCGCGCGCAGAAATATGCCGCGCGTCAGCGGTCGGCGGCTGCGGCCGGCGAGCGGATTGGCCATGCCCATGGCCCGCAGGTCCTTCATCAGCGGAAAGATCGAATCGTAGCGCACCGTATAGGTCTCCCGGTCCGTCACCGGCAGGGCGAAACCGCCGCGCTGGAGAAGCGCGCCGACATCGCGCACGTCCGGGAAGGGAATGACCCGCGGGCTCGCCCCGCCCGTGATCTCGCTTTCCGCCGCGAGCAGCACCTCGCGCAGTTCCTGCAGGGTGCCGCTGCCGGGGATGGCCGCAAGGAACAGGCCGTCCGGCTTCAGCGCCCGGCGGATCTGCACGAAGACGCCGGGCGTGTCGTTGGTGAGGTGCAGCGCCAGCGGCGAGACGATGAGATTGGCCGATTGCGGCTCCAGCGGCACCGTCTCGAGCGGCGAGACCGTCACCGTCTCGCCCGGCGCGGCGAACCGCGCGTCGCTCTCCACGCGCTCCATCACATCCACCTTGCCCGTCGCGATGATCGCCCGCGCGGCGGACCCCGTATGGCCGTGCAGTTCGACGGCCCGCTCGAAGCGGCGCTCGATGACGCCAAGGCGTTCGGCAAGCTCGCGCGCCACCACGTCGAGCAGAAAATCCGCCGGCTGGCCGGCGAGCGCGCGCCGCCGGTTCGTGTCGATCAGGGCTTGGTCGAAGAGCGTTTCCATGGAAGAGGTCCGGTTCGCAATACCATTCGCTTTGGCCGCTCTGACCGGCTATTGTCAACCGCATGGGCGAAATCGAGGCCGAGGCAGCGCCGGCAGTCCCGCTCCGGCAGGTCCTCGCCCGCCGGCTGCGCGGCCTTGCGGAGGGCGCCCTCGACCTCGTCTATCCGCCCGCCTGCGCCGGTTGCGGCGTGCTGCTCGGCAGCCGCGCGAGCCTCTGCCCGCACTGCTGGTCGAAGCTCGCCCTGATCGAACGCCCCTATTGCGAGGTGCTCGGCACGCCTTTCTCGCACGATCTCGGCCCGGGCATCCTCAGCGCCGACGCCATTGCCAACCCGCCGGCCTTCGACCGGCTGCGTTCCGTCGCGCTCTACGACGATCTTGCCCGCGCGCTCGTCCATGCGCTGAAATACCGCGACCGCACCGACCTTGCACCGATGATGGCGGGGTGGATGCTGCGGGCCGGCGACGGTGCGGTTGAGGCCGCGGACGCCATCGTCCCCGTGCCGCTGCATCGCCTCCGCCTCCTCTGGCGCAAGTTCAACCAGTCGTCGGAGCTTGCCCGCGCGCTCGGCGGCCTTGCCGGCAGGCCCGTTCTCATCGACGCCGTGCGCCGCACGAAGCGCACCCGCCGGCAGATCGGCCTCGGACCGCGCGCCCGCGAGGACAACGTGCGCGGCGCCTTCACCGTCACGCCCGGGGGCCGCGAGGCGCTGTTCGGCCGCCGCGTCGTTCTCGTCGACGACGTCTATACGACCGGGGCCACCGTTTCGGCCGTCACGCGGGCGCTGAAACGGGCAGGCGCCGCCGACGTCACCGTTTTGACCTTTGCAAGGGCGCTTCCCGGACCTATATGAATGACAAGGTTTTCCAAGCTTTGGAGCAGGAGAATATGGCTTCGGTCGTCATCTATACGCGTCAGTTCTGCGGCTATTGCAGCGCCGCCAAGAAACTTCTCGAAACCAAGGGCGTGACCTACGAGGAACACGACGCAACCCATGCGCCGGAGGTCCGCCAGGAGATGATCGCGCGCGCCAACGGCCGCAGCACCTTCCCGCAGATCTTCATCGACGAACGCCATGTCGGCGGCTGCGACGACCTGCACACCCTGGAGCGCGCCGGCGAACTCGACGCCCTGCTCGCAGCCTGAGGACGCTCCCATGACCGTCACGATCGCCGCCCTCCAGATGTGCTCCGGGACCGATCCCGTCCGCAACGTGGAGACGATGCGCCGCCTCGTGCGCGAGGCGGCCGCCAAGGGCGCGGTCTATGTCCAGACGCCGGAAATGACCGGCGCGCTGCAGCGCGACCGGGCGGGGCTGCGCGCCGTCCTGCGCACGGAGGCCGACGACCTCGTGGTCGCCGCCGCGGCCGAACTTGCCGGCGAGCTTTCCATCCATGTGCATGTCGGCTCCACGGCCATCGCGCTTGCCGACGGCAAGGTCGCCAACCGCGGCTTCCTGTTCGGCCCCGACGGCGGGCGGATCTGCACCTATGACAAGATCCACATGTTCGACGTCGACCTCGACAATGGCGAGAGCTGGCGCGAGAGCGCGGTCTATTCGCCTGGTGCCGTCGCGCGCATGGCCGACCTTCCCTTCGCACGGCTCGGCTTCGCCATCTGCTACGACGTGCGCTTCCCGGAAC
>CAMLOC010000752.1 GCA_946481465.1 uncultured Shinella sp.
GTCACATCCCCGAGCCGGCTGGCCGATTCGCCCTCGGCCATCACCGTCTCCTCGCCGCGCGCCGCGCAATTGCCCTTCTCGCCGGCGCCCGAGCGGAACTTCACCATGGGCTGGCCCTCGATCATGATGCTCGGCACGATCTCGTAGAGTTCCGGCGGGCAGTTCACCACGTCGGAGAGCCTGAGCGCCGGCGCGCCGCCGATGAAGACGCTGTTGGCGCCCGACAGGGCGCAGGAGGGGATGGGTGCCGGCGCATCCTCCGCCATCGAGACGGACGGTGCCGCCGCCCCGAGAGCCAGGGCAAGAAGGACGCCCGCAAGTCGCAAAGATTTCATCGCCTGTTTCCCTTTTCACGCGCCGCGCGGGAGAGCGCCCGCAGCGTTTCCAGCGCCCGTTCGCCATCCCGCTCCGGCACGAATATATGGTCGTGATGGTAGCCGGCAACCACGTTCGCGCTGATCCCTTCCGCGGTCAGGGCGGCCGCGAAGGCCGCCGTCAGCCCCACCGCCTCCAGCGAGGAATGTACGGTGAGCGTGATCATGCGCATCGGCGCGCCGGCGGCAAGGCCCTCCGTTGCATCGACCGGCAGGATCAGCGTCACGCCCTCCTCTTCCCGGAAAAGGCCGATGGGCCCGCGAGAAAGGTGCTTTTCCACATCGCCGGCCGGCACGCAGGCATAGGCGAAGCGGCCCTCCGCCAGCACCGGCTCCATCTGCGCCAAAAGCGCGTCGAGATCGGTTATGCCGCTCATGGATTGGCCATCCGGCGCACGGCATCGCACAGCGCCGCAAAACCCGCCGCCGCCCCCGCGCTCATGAAGCGGGCACGCAGCCAGGCATGGATCATCTCCTTCTCCTCGCGAAACTCCACCGGCACGCCGGAAAGCGCCAGGCGCGCCGCATAGGCCCGCGCATCGTCGCGCAGCGGATCGAAATAGGCACCGGTGACGAAGGCCGGCGGCAGGCCGGCCAGGCTTTCCGCCCGCAACGGGAAGGCATGCGCGGCCTCCTCCGGCGCCTTGTAGACCTCCCGGTAATAGGCGACGTCGGCGGTGGAAAGGCCCGGCGCGTCGGCCATCTCGACATAGGAGCCGGAGACGAGATCGCCGCCGAGGCCCGGATAGACCAGCGCCTGCCCGGCAATGCCCTTCAGCCCCTCGTCGCGCGCCTTCAGCGCGATGCCGGCCGCAAGGTTGCCGCCGGCGCTGTCGCCGATCACCACGACCGGATGGTTTTCCAGGAGAAGCTCGATCAGCACCGCCCAGCAATCATCGAAGGCGGCGGGCCAGACGTGCTCCGGCGACAGGCGGTAATCGACACAGACGAGTTCGGCGCCCGCGGCCTCGGAAAGCTCGGCGCAGATCGCATCGTGGCTGTTCAGCGAGCCGACGACGAAGCCGCCGCCATGGATGTAGAAAAGCCGCGTCGCAGTCGTCACCGTCGCCGGCCGGTAGCGGCGCACCGGAATACGCTCGGCAACGAGACCGTCCTCCTTGACCATGCCGGCCGGCGGCGGCGCGTCGAAGGCGGCGCAGAGCGCATCGTACCAGCCGCGCTGCCGGGCGATATCCGCATCGACGGCGTCGGCGGGGTAGAAATCCTCGCAGCGCTTGTGGAAGGACAGGATGCCCTCCTCGGTCGGCATGGGGCGTTCGGTCATGGCGGCTCCTCGTGTTCCAGGCGGATCATAGCAGCCTCGCTTCCCGCCGCCTGTCCCGCCCGCGGCTTTCCCGGACATTTTTCGCTGCTTGCCTCGCCCCCGCCGGGCATATTAACTGCCGCCATGGCATTCACCTTCCGGCAGTTGCAATATTTCGTCGCCGTCGCGGAACAGGGCTCCGTGACGCGGGCGGCGCAAATCCTCTCGATCTCGCAATCCTCGATCACCGAGGCGATCAAGGAACTGGAATCCGACCTCGGCGTCGAGCTTTTCGAGCGCCATCCGCGCGGCCTGACGACGACGCACAACGGCCACCAGTTCCTGCGCCACGCCACGAAGATCCTGTCCAACGTCTCGGATGCCCGCCGCTCCTTTGCCGACAACCGCACCCCGGAAAAGGGCCAGCTCAATCTCGGCGTCACCTCGCTCGTCGCCGGCTACGTGCTGTCGGACCTGCTCTCGCGCTATCGCCGCGCCTTCCCCGGCATCGATGTCAGCGCCATCGAGGACAACGGCTCCTATCTGGAGCACCTTCTGGTCGGCGGCGAACTCGACGTCGCCGTCATGGTCATCTCGAACCTGCGCGACCGCATGGCCTTGCAGGCCGAGATCATCGAGACCTCGCCCTACCGGCTCTGGCTGCCGATCGGCCACCCGCTGGTCTCGGCCGATATCATCTCCGTCAGCGACATCGCCAAGGAGCCGCTGATCATGCTGACGGTCGACGAAATCGAGGAGAACACCGGCAAGCTGCTGTCCGCGCTCGGCGCCCGCCCGCATGTCGCCTTCCGCACCCGCTCTGTAGAGGCGGTGCGCAGCCTCGTGGCGACCGGCGCCGGCATCGCGCTGCTGCCCGACCTCGTCTACCGCCCCTGGTCGCTGGAAGGCGACCGTATCGAAAGCCGCGACGTCTCCGGCGCGCTGCCGGTGGTGCAGATCGGCATGGTCTGGCGCAAGGGCTCCAGCCTGCCGCAGGCGGCGCGGGATTTCGTGGGGCTGGCGGAGGCGCTCAGGAGCGGGCGCGG
>CAMLOC010000753.1 GCA_946481465.1 uncultured Shinella sp.
GTGCTGGCCGACCAGCGCACCGGCGCCACCTACTACAAGGCCGAGATCAAGCCGGACAGCGGCGAGATGGCCAAGCTTGGCGACAAGCACGTCATGCCCGGCATGCCCGTCGAGACCTTCATCCAGACCACCGAGCGCTCGCCGCTGGAATACCTCGTCAAGCCGCTTGCCGATTATTTCGCCAAGGCGTTCCGGGAAAGATGAATCGGTCGGGAAGAAGAGAGAGGGCGCAATCTTCGGTAAATTTAGCGGGTTGAAACATTCCTCCCCGAGGCGTAGGGCGGGCGGAACAAAAACTCGTGGAGTAAAACCGTGAAAGCCATCGCCTCTCTTTCCGCCTTTGTCGGAAAGACCTTTGCCCTCTGGGTCATTCTTTTCGCCGTGCTCGGCTTCGTCCTTCCCGATACGTTCAAGCAACTGACGCCCTATATCGTCACCCTGCTCGGCATCATCATGTTCGGCATGGGCCTGACGCTGTCGCTGGATGACTTCAAGGAGGTCGCCAGGCGCCCGGTGGATGTCGGCATCGGCGTGGCCGCGCAGTTCCTCATCATGCCGATCATCGCCGTGATCCTGACGATGATCATCCCCATGTCGCCGGAAGTCGCCGCGGGCGTCATCCTTGTCGGCTGCTGCCCGGGCGGCACCTCCAGCAATGTCATGACCTATCTGTCGAAGGGCGATGTCGCGCTCAGCGTCGCTTGCACCAGCGTGACCACGCTGGCGGCGCCGATCGTCACGCCTTTCCTTGTCTGGCTCTTCGCCAGCCAGTTCCTGCCGGTCGATGCGATGGCCATGTTCATCAGCATCGTGAAGGTTATTCTCGTGCCGCTCGCGCTCGGCTTCCTGCTGCAGAAGCTGCTGCCCGGCGTGGTAAAGGCGGCGGTTCCGGCCCTGCCGCTCGTCAGCGTCGTCGGCATCGTGCTCATCGTCGCTGCCGTCGTCGGCGCCAGCAAGGCGGCAATCGCCTCGTCGGGCCTGATGATCTTCGCCGTCGTCGTGCTGCACAACGGGATCGGTTATCTGCTCGGCTACCTCGCCGCGCGCGCGTCCGGGCTTTCGGTCGCCAAGCGCAAGGCGATCGCCATCGAGGTCGGCATGCAGAACAGCGGCCTTGGCGCAGCGCTCGCCAACGCGCATTTCTCACCGGTCGCCGCCGTTCCGAGCGCCATCTTCAGCGTCTGGCACAATATCTCCGGCGCGCTGATCGCGAACTACTTTTCGCAGGTGCCGAACGACGAGGATGCCGGTCGTATCGAGACGCAGACGCGCTGATTGCCGAAGAGGGGAGGGCGTCCTTGACCAACCGCTGATGGAACAATTCGCAGCCTCGGCCATTTCCCGGTCAACACAACGGTTTGGGAAAGGAAATTGCGATGGCTCGGGCTTTGATCCTCTGGTTGATGGGCGTTCCGCTCTTCGTCGTGCTCCTGCTCTGGTACTTCTTCTTCTGAGCGCACGACACAGGAAAAAGGGGCCGTTGCGGCCCCTTTTTTGTTCTCGAAGCTGACGCTGCCCCTCATCCGCCTGCCGGCACCTTCTCCCCGCAGGCGGGGAGAAGGGATATGCCGCGCCCCCTTGGATTTCCGGGAAACCCTGGCCTCCCTTTCCTTCTCCCCGCTTGCGGGGAGAAGGTCGCGGCAGCGGGATGAGGGGCCTTGCGCCAAACCCTATTCGTCGAGATCCGCCAGGATCTCCGCAGCCCGTCCGGCATTCGTGTGGCGCACGTCCACGTCCTGGCGGCGGCTTGCGAAGAGTTCGGTCGCCATGATCTTCTCGGCAAGATCGGCCGGCAGCGAGAGGAGTACGCGCTGGTCGTCCTTGTGGATGCCGCCGATATCCGAGCGGCGGCCGGTGATCATGCCGCCGGCCACCGTGTTGTTGGTGTCGGGGTCGATCAGGATGAAGGCGCCGGTCGTGCGGTTCTGCTCGTAGCTGTCGAAGATCGCCTGCTCGTCGAAGGTGAGGCGCACCTTGCCGATGGCGTTCATGCCGAGCTTCTCGGCCGAATTCCACTTCGAGGTCTTCAGGTCGAGCTGGCTCACCGGATCGACGCTGACGCGCTGGCGGCGCGCGCCGCTCTTCAGCCAGTAGCGCTTGCCCGGCTCGATGCCTTCCGGCTGCAGGGCGACGAGCTGCGCGTCGAAGCCGCGGCCGGTCATCGGCTGGCTGTCGATGGCGACGATCATGTCGCCGCGCGCGACGTCCACCTGGCGGTCGAGCACCAGCGTGATGGCGTCGCCCGCGACGGCCGCGTTGCGCACGAGGTCGAAGGTGACGATCTTGGTGACGTTCGCGACCATGCCGGAGGGCAGGACGACGACCGAGTCGCCCGGTTTCACCGAACCGCCCGCAACCGTCCCCTGGTAACCGCGAAAACTTTCGCCGGGGCGCGAGACGCGCTGCACCGGCAGGCGGAAGCCGACCGTCTGGTTGGAGCGGGTGGTGGCCTTTTCCAGCGTCTCGACCAGCGTCGGGCCGTCGTACCAGGGCATGGCCTTGCTGCCGTCATAGACGACGTTCTCGCCCTTCAGGGCCGACATCGGAATGGCGGTGATCTGCTTGACGCCGAGCGTCAGGGCGAATTCCTTGAAATCGTGCGTGATCCCCTCGAAGCGGGCGCGATCGTAGTTCGTCAGGTCGATCTTGTTGACCG
>CAMLOC010000754.1 GCA_946481465.1 uncultured Shinella sp.
CGACGACCGCCTCGAAGCCGCCGTAGATCATGCGCTTGCCGTCGAAGACATCCTTCCAGTCGTCGCTCTTCAGGCGTTCGTCCGCCATCACCTTGGCGAGGATCTCGTCGCGCTTCGCGCGCGAGGGATAGGTGATCCAGGCGAAGATCACCGCCTCGTCATCCTTCGCCAGCACGGCGCGGGGAAACGAGGTGAGCTCGCCATAGGGCACGTCGTCGCCGATGCACTCGACATAGTCGATCGCGCCGAACTCCTTCCAGATGTCGCCCGCCAGGCGCGCCATCGCCTTGTACCGCTCCAGATTGGCCTTCGGCACGGCCAGCAGGAATCCATCGACATAGGTCATGATCGTCTCCTTCCAGGGTTTGGACATGACAAAGACGTGTGGCGCGGGGGCGATCCGACAAGGGGGGCGGATTTTATTCGGCGTGACGGCGGATGGCAGCGGCAGTGGGCCCTCGGGTCAAGCCCGAGGGTGACGGAAGCAGGAAGGATGACGGCCAAAGCGGCGCTGCTACATGCAGCACTGCTCGATAGACGGGTTGCGCCTCCTCCTCCCCGTCACTCACCACGCCCCGCAATTCTTCAACTGGCGCGAATAGCCGGCCGCCATGTTGGCTGCGCGCTTGGCGCCGGCCTTGGCCGTGCCGCTCCAGTTGCCGCGCGAATAACCGGCATGGCCGTGGTAGTAGGCGATGTAGAGGCGGTAGGTGTCGTTGAGGGCGATGCCGTTCTTGCGGTTGCTCTCGGCGTGATACCAGGCGATGAAACGGATCGCGTCGGAGAAGTCGGTGCGGCTGGCGGTCCAGCGGCCGGTCACGCGCTTGTACTGCGCCCAGGTGCCGTCGAGCGCCTGCGAGAAGCCGAGCGCGCTCGATTGCCGTTTCCAGGGGATGAAGCCGAGGAGCTTCGTGCGCGGCGGGCGCGCATTGTGGCGGAAGCCGGACTCCGTGTAGATCGTCGCCATGAGCACGGGAACGGGCACGCCATATTCGCGTTCGGCGCGGTAGGCGGCTCGCCGCCAGTTGTCGAACAGGCCGTCACGTTGCTCGAAGATGGCACAGGCGTTCTGCGTCTGCCGTGGAACGGACGCACATCCGGCAAGCAACAAGAGGACGACGATCAAGACGCAACGCATCGCAGATCCTCAAAGTTTCCGGATATTTATGAATGGTAAATCTTAACAATCCGTTTTGATTCAATTGCTCTTTAGCGCGTCCCATTCACGGCCGTGATCTGCTCATCAACTATGCAAATGCATTATTTTGTTGCGCTTTTTCCCCTTCCGGCCTAATCAATCTGCAGCACGCCGGCCCTTCGCGAACGATTGTTCCGGACCGTGAGAGAACCCGCTCCGCATCGAAAACCGGCCTGCGCCGTCCTCGTGCGTGAGCATCTGCGACCGGGCCATTGCGCGGCCCCAGTTGAGGAGAAATCCATGAAGAAGAAGATTTTTGCCGGCGCCCTGCTCGCCGCATCCGTCGCCTTTGCCCCGCTTGCCCATGCGGACATCGTCATCGGCCTCGTCGCCCCGCTGACCGGCCCGGTCGCCGCCTATGGCGACCAGGTGAAGAACGGTGCGCAGGCGGCCGTCGACCAGATCAACAAGAACGGCGGCATCCTCGGCGAACAGGTCGTGCTGAAGCTGGCCGACGACGCGGGCGAGCCCAAGCAGGGCGTTTCGGCCGCCAACCAGATCGTCGGCGAAGGCATCCGCTTCGTCGTCGGCCCGGTGACCTCGGGCGTCGCCATCCCGGCCTCCGACGTCTTCGCTGAAAACGGCGTGCTGATGGTCACCCCGACGGCAACCGCGCCGGACCTGACGGCCCGCGGCCTCACCAACGTGCTGCGCACCTGCGGGCGCGACGACCAGCAGGCCGAAGTCGCCGCCGCCTATGTGCTGGCGAACCTGAAGGACAAGAAGGTCGCCGTGATCCACGACAAGGGCGCCTACGGCAAGGGCCTGGCCGACGCCTTCAAGGCCGCGCTCAACAAGGGCGGCGTTACCGAGGCGCTCTATGACTCGGTCACCCCCGGCGACAAGGATTTCAGCGCGCTGATCACCCGCCTCAAGTCCGACGGCGTCGAGGTCATCTATTTCGGCGGCTACCATCCGGAAGGCGGCCTGCTCGCCCGCCAGCTGAAGGACCTCGCCGTCAACGCCACGATCATCGGCGGCGAAGGCCTGTCGAACAGCGAATACTGGGCGATCGGCAACGAAGCGGCTGGCGGCACGCTGTTCACCAACGCCTCCGACGCGCTGAAGAGCCCCGATTCGCAGGCGGCCGTCGCCGTGCTCAACGAGAAGGGCATCCCGCCGGAAGCCTTCACGCTGAACGCCTATGCCGCCGTTGAAGTTCTGAAGGCCGGCATCGAGAAGGCCGGCAGCGCGGAAGACTCCGCCGCCGTCGCGGCCGCGCTGAAGTCCGGCGAAGCCGTCCCGACCGCCATCGGCAAGCTGACCTACGGCGAGAGCGGCGACCTCACCTCGCAGAGCTTCTCGCTCTTCAAGTGGGAAGACGGCAAGATCGTCGCCGCCGAATAAGGCGCGGGCAAACCGAAACGGAAAACGCCGGGGTGAAAGCCCCGGCGTTTTTGTTTGGTGTCAGAGGGCTCGACGCCCCCCTCATCCGCCCCTTCGGGCCACCTTCTCCCC
>CAMLOC010000755.1 GCA_946481465.1 uncultured Shinella sp.
CGTCGCCGCCGGCGCGCAGATGCTCCAGCATGGCCCTCAGAAGCGGGCTGACTTCGAGCGCCGTCGTTTCCGGTGGGAGGGGCCCGCATAGCGAGGGGTCGACATAGAGCGAGCAGTGCACGGCGGCATGCCGGTTCAGGCCCCGGTGCTCGATATCCGGCGGCAGCCAGACGGCATAGTGCGGCGGTGCGAGATAGTGCCCGTCCGTCAGGCTGACCTCCATCATGCCGCTGTAGGAATAGACGAACTCGCCCCAGGGATGGCTGTGGCGCGGATAGGTGGCGTTCTGCGGCATCTGCGCGGAGCGGAAATACAGGGGATGGGGCAGGGCGTTGCGGAAGGGCACGTCGCGGAAATGCGTGCCGTCGCCCGTCCGCAAGCCTGTCAGGGTCTCGATACCGACTGTCATGAAATCCTTATATCCGCCTTATGTGCCAGATGCTATGCCGGTCGCGATATCGGAGCACGCATCTTGGACAACCGCAAATCCATCGACATCGCCGCGGTCGGCATCATGGTCGCCGTCTGCCTCATCTGGGCCTTCCAGCAGATCGGGCTGAAATCCACGGCCGTCTTCGCCGCGCCGGTCCTGCAGATCGGCCTCCGGTCGGGGATCGCGGCCGTCCTCGTCTTCGCCCTCGTTCGCGCGCGCCGGCAGCGCGTGGCGTTCCGGGGCGCGGCGGCCGGGCTCGGCGCGCTTGCGGGCCTGTTGTTCGCCACGGAATTCTTTCTCGTCGGCGAGGCGCTGAAGCACACGTCGGCCTCCCATGTCGTGGTCTTTCTCTATACCGCGCCGATCTTCGCCGCCCTCGGCCTGCACTGGAAGCTCCCGTCGGAGCGTCTTTCGGCGGTGCAATGGGGCGGCATCGCCGTCGCGACGGCCGGCATCGCCTTCGCCTTCCTCGCCCCGCCGGATGGCCGGCAGGGCGGCGGCGATCTTGGCGCCATGCTGTGGGGCGATGGGTTGGCGCTCCTGGCGGGCGCGGCCTGGGGGCTGACGACGGTGCTGATCCGCACCACCCGGCTGAGCGCGATGCCCGCCACCCATGTCCTGTTCTACCAGCTCGCCACCGCCTTCCTCATCCTGACGGGCGCGGCGGTGCTGGCCGGCGAGGCGGGCATCGTGCCGTCCGGGGCGCTGCTGCTGAACATCGCCTTCCAGGCGGTCGTCGTCTCGTTCCTCAGCTTCCTCACCTGGTTCTGGCTGCTCACCCGCTACCGTGCCTCCCAGCTCGGCGTCTTCTCCTTCATGACGCCGGTGTTCGGCGTCCTATTGGGCGTCCTCCTGCTGGATGATCCGCTGACGGCCGAATTCGCGATCGGCACGGCGGGCGTCGTGGCGGGGATCCTCATCGTCAGCGCCTATCCGTGGCTCGAGACCCTGCAGGCCCGGTCCCGGCACGCCAAAGCGCCGCAATGAACGCAATTCGTCGTCGCGGCGGTTGAGTCGCGGCCGTCTTTGTGGTTCGAGACGATCCGGAAGCGCGACGGCCATGCTGGCGGGGGAACGGGGTGATGGATACGGCCAAGGCGGGCACGCCGGCGGATACGGCGAAAGCGGGCGAGAAGGCCCCGGGCTGGCGGGGCATTCCGCCGGGCATATGGGCGCTCGGTTTCGTGTCGTTGCTGATGGACCTGTCATCCGAGATGATCCATGCGCTTCTGCCGCTCTACATGGTGACGGTTCTCGGCGCCTCGACGCTCGCCGTCGGCATCATCGAGGGAATCGCCGAGGCGACGGCCTCGATCACCAAGATCTTCTCCGGCGCGCTCAGCGACTGGCTCGGCAAGCGCAAGCTTCTCGCCGTGCTCGGCTACGGCCTTGCCGCCGTCACCAAGCCGATCTTCCCCCTGGCATCGGCGCTCGACTGGCTGATCGCCGCCCGCTTCGTGGATCGCATCGGCAAGGGCATCCGCGGCGCACCGCGTGATGCGCTGGTGGCCGATATCGCGCCGCCCGAACTGCGCGGCGCCAGTTTCGGCCTGCGCCAGTCGCTCGATACGATCGGGGCCTTCCTGGGGCCGCTCCTCGCCATTGCGCTGATGTGGCTGACGGCGGACCATTTCCCGACGGTCTTCTGGGTGGCCGTGGTGCCGGCCGTGCTGTCCGTGGTCGTGCTGCTGGTCTTCGTTCGCGAACCGGAACGGGTCGGCGGCGCGCGTCCGGTGCGCATGCCCCTGCGGCGAAGCGAACTGGCGCGGCTTGGCGTCGGTTACTGGTGGATCGTCGGCATCGCGGCCGTGTTCACGCTCGCGCGCTTCAGCGAGGCCTTCCTGATCCTGCGGGCGCAGTCGCTCGGCCTGCCTCTCGCGATGGTTCCGGCCGTGCTGGTGCTGATGGCCCTTGCCTATTCGCTGTCGGCCTATCCCATGGGGGTGCTGTCCGATCGCATGAACCGGGTCGGCATCCTTATCGCTGGCCTCGTTCTTCTTGTCCTTGCGGATATCGTGCTGGCCTATTCCGCCGGCTTCGCCTCGCTCGCCGTCGGCGTCGCGCTCTGGGGGTTGCATATGGGCTTCACGCAGGGCGTGCTCGCGACCCTCATCGCGGACGTCGCGCCCTCGGACCTGCGCGGCACGGCGTTCGGAACGTTCAATCTGGTGACGGGCGTCGCCCTCCTTGCCGCAAGCGTGCTGGCCGGGGCGCTGTGGGAC
>CAMLOC010000756.1 GCA_946481465.1 uncultured Shinella sp.
GGCGCTGTCGGTGGCGATCGGCACGCGGGACGTCGGGCTTGGCGATATCGTCGCGGCGCTCGGCGGCAAGGCCGAGACGATCGGCGAAGCGGCGGTGGCGATGCGCATTCCCCGCACGCTGCTGGCGCTGCTGGCCGGGGCCGCGCTCGGCCTTGCCGGCGCGATCATGCAGGGCGTCACGCGCAATCCGCTCGCCGATCCCGGCATCCTCGGCGTCAATATGGGCGCCTCGCTCGCGGTCGTGATCGGCGTCGCCTGGTTCGGCATCGAGACCGCCTATGCCTATATCTTCACCGCCATCCTCGGCGCCGGGGCGGCGGCGGTCTTCGTCTATGTCATCGGCTCGCTCGGGCGCGGCGGGGCGACGCCGCTGAAGCTGGCGCTCGCCGGCGCGGCCACCTCCGTCGCCTTCTCCTCGCTCGTCATCGCGGTCGTGCTGCCGCGCGCCGACATTGCCGGCGGCGTGCGCGCCTGGCAGATCGGCGGCGTCGGCGGGGCGACCTTCGAGCGCATCCATCCGGTGCTGCCCTTCCTTGCCGCCGGGTTCGTCGTCAGCCTCTTTTGCGCCCGCAAGCTGAACGCGCTGGCGCTCGGCGACGAGCTTGCCGCCGGCCTCGGCGAACATGTCGCCACGACCCGCGCCGTCGCGGCCCTCGGCGCGATCCTGCTGTGCGGCGCGACGACGGCGGTCTGCGGCCCGATCGGCTTTCTCGGCCTCGTCGTGCCGCATCTCGTGCGTCTCCTTACCGGCAGCGACCATCGCTGGCTGCTGCCCTTTTCCGCCCTCGGCGGCGCCTGCCTCCTGATCGCCGCCGATATTACGGGGCGCATCGTCGCCCGGCCGGCCGAACTCGACGTCGGCATCGTCACGGCACTCATCGGCGCGCCGTTCTTCATCTGGATCGTCCGCCGCCAGCGGGTGCGGGACCTTTGACCATGCTCGCGCCCCTTGTCGATACCATCGTCACGAACCGCCGGCGCCGCGCGCAGCGGCATCGCCGCGTCATCGGCCTCCTGCTGGCCCTCGTTGCCGCCGTCTTCGTGCTGACCCTGCTGCTCGGCCAGTCCTTCACCCCGCCGCAGGCGATCCTCCGCACGCTGATGGGCGAGGACGTGCCGGGCGTCGCCTTCACGGTCGGCCAGCTCCGGCTGCCGCGCGCCCTCCTCGCCATCCTCGCCGGCCTCAGCTTCGGCCTCGGCGGCGTCGCCTTCCAGATCATGCTGCGCAACCCGCTGGCGAGCCCCGACATCATAGGCATCAGCTGGGGGGCGAGCGCGGCGGCGGTGTTCGCAATCGTCGTGCTCGGTCTTTCGGGACCAATCGTATCGGTCCTCGCCGTTGCCGCGGGGCTGGGCGTCGCCCTCCTCGTCTACGCCCTCTCCTTCCGCAACGGCGTCGCCGGCACGCGGCTCATCCTCGTCGGCATCGGCGTGTCGGCCATGCTGGAAAGCGTCATCGCCTACATCCTCTCGACCGCGCCCGCCTGGACCCTGCAGGAGGCCCTGCGCTGGCTGACGGGCAGCGTCAACGGCGCACAGATCGGCCAGACCCTGCCGCTGTTCGTGGCGCTCCTCGTCTTCGGCGGGCTCCTGCTCTCCCGCGGCCGCGATCTCGAAGCGTTGCGGCTCGGCGACGACACGGCCGCGGCACTCGGCGTGCGCGTCGGGCGAACGCGCGTGCTTGTCATGGTCGCCGCCGTCGGCATGATCGCCAGCGCCACCGCGATCTCGGGGCCCATCGCCTTCGTCGCCTTCCTGTCGGGGCCCATCGCCGCCCGCATTGCCGGCAACAACGGCTCCCTGCTGCTTCCCGCCGCGCTCACCGGCGCCGCGCTCGTGCTGGTCGGCGACTATTGCGGGCAGTTCCTGCTGCCGAGCCGCTATCCGGTCGGCGTCGTCACCGGGGCGCTCGGCGCGCCCTACCTGATTTTCCTGATCGTGCGCGTCAACCGGTCCGGAGGTTCCCTATGAAACCGCATACGCTTTTCGCCAGCGGCCTTTCGGCCGGCTATGGCGAAACCCTCATCCTCGACGGGCTGGACCTTGCCGTGCCGCCGGGAAGGATCACCGTCATCGTCGGCGCGAACGCCTGCGGCAAGTCCACGCTGCTGCGCACCCTCTCGCGCCTGCTGCCGGCGAAGAGGGGCGAGGTGCTGCTCGACGGCAAGGCGATCCACCGCATTCCTTCGCGCGAACTCGCCCGCACGCTCGGTCTCCTGCCGCAATCGCCCATCGCACCCGAGGGCATCACCGTCGCCGACCTCGTCAGCCGCGGGCGGCATCCGCACCAGGGCGTCTTCTCCCGCTGGACGCGCGAGGACGACGAGGCGGTCGCAGCCGCCCTGGCCGCGACGAAGACGGACGACCTTGCGGAACGGCCGATCGACGAGCTTTCCGGCGGGCAGCGCCAGCGCGTCTGGATCGCCATGGCGCTCGCCCAGGGAACGGACCTCCTGCTGCTCGACGAGCCCACCACCTTCCTCGATATCAGCCACCAGATCGAGGTGCTCGACCTTCTGACCGACCTCAACCAGACGCGCGGCACGACCATCGTCATGGTGCTGCACGACCTCAACCTCGCGGCACGCTATGCCGACCATCTCGTCGCGATGACGCGGGGCCGGCTGCATGTCGCCGGCCCGCCGGAGACC
>CAMLOC010000757.1 GCA_946481465.1 uncultured Shinella sp.
GCGTCGGCGTGCCCGGCAGGTCGCCGCCGTAACTGGTGGCGTCGACGCCGGTCAGCACGATCTCGCAATAGCCGGTTTCGACGAGCTTGCGCGCCTGGTCGACGACGGCGCCCATCGGCACGGAGCGGGAATTGCCGCGGCCATAGGGGATGATGCAGAAGGTGCAGCGGTGGTCACAGCCGTTCTGCACCTGCACGAAGGCGCGCACATGGCCATCGATCAGCCTGACCATCTGCGGCGCGGTCTCGCGCACGCTCATGATGTCGTTGACGCGCAGCTTTTCTTCCGCCGAGACGCCGAAATCCGGCAGCGAACGATAGGAGGCGCTTTTCAGCTTCTCCTCGTTGCCGAGCACGGCGTCGACTTCCGGCATGTCGGCAAAGGTGTGCTTCTCCGTCTGCGCCGCGCAGCCGGTGACGATGATGCGGGCATGCGGATTGTCGCGCCGCGCCCGGCGGATCGCCTGGCGGGCCTGGCGCACGGCCTCGCCCGTCACGGCGCAGGTATTGACCAGCACGGCATTGTTCAGCCCCGCCTTCTCGGCCTCGGCGCGCATCACTTCCGATTCGTAGGTGTTGAGCCGGCAGCCGAAGGTTATGACCGCAACGCCGCTCAAAGGGCGGCCGCCCCGGCTTCGTCGCGGCGGTAGGCGCCGGTGGCGGGATCGAGCATGCCCGACCATTCCCATTCGGCAGGCCCGGTCATGACGACATGGTCGTCGTCGCGCCATTCGATGGTCAGAACGCCGCGGTTCGGGCTGCTGGCAACGGTGATCGCGACCTTGCGACCCGTGCGGCCCGTGCGCGCGCCGGAAACGCCGGCCGAACAGGCGGCGGAACCGCAGGCAAGCGTCAGGCCCGCGCCGCGCTCCCAGGTGCGCGTCGTCATCGACGTCGGCGAGGTCACCTGCGCCAGGGTGATGTTGGCCTTTTCCGGGAACATCGGGTGGTTTTCGAGCAGCGGGCCGAAACGGTCGAGATCGAAGCTCATCGGGTCGCGGTCGACCCAGAAGATCGCATGCGGATTGCCCATCGACATGGCCGAGGGAGAATGCAGGACCGGCGCGTCGATCGGCCCGATCTGCAATTCGATGCGGCTCGTGTCGTAGAACTCTTCGGCAAGCGGGATGCGGTTCCATTCGAAGACCGGCTTGCCCATGTCGACCGAGATCGTGCCGTCCGCGTGCTCCAACGCGTTGAGGATGCCGGCGACGGTCTGGAAGGTGAAGGCCTTGCGGCCGGTCTCAGCGGCCAGCGCCTGCACGACGCAGCGCGTGCCGTTGCCGCAGGCCTGCGCCCTGGTGCCGTCGCAGTTGAGGATGTCGATGAAGGCATCGGTGCCGTCGACCCTCGGGTCGTGGATCGCCATGATCTGGTCGAAGCGGGTGGCGGGATCGGCGTTGAGCGTGATCGCGGCGTCCGGCGTCACGCCATCGCTACGGCCGCGCATGTCGACGACGAGGATCATGTTGCCGAGCCCGTTCATGCGGGCGAATTGCACGTCTGCTGCCATGGCGATGTTCCGTATTTCACGCGCATAGAAGGCGCATCTTTACCGCGCGTATATGGCGCATAAGGGCCGCAATTACCAGACAGTCTCTTCCGATCCTTGACTTTCCGGGCCCAATGCTGTTTAAGCCGCGCCATCTGCGACAAGTAACGATACTTGCAGCCACCGACCGGGACCCGTCAAAGGTATAAAGAGATCCCGGAGGTCAACACCCGACAGCGCGATGCGCCCTCGGGTGCTTTTTGGCTTTGCGTCTTGTTTTTGGCGCGGATGGCACCGATGTTTCCGCTACCTGCGGAAACAAGAAGGAAGACGCGATGTTTGAAACACTCCAGGACCGCCTTGGCTCCATTCTGAATGGGCTGACAGGCCGTGGCGCGCTTTCCGAGGCCGATGTCTCGGCGGCGCTGCGCGAGGTCCGCCGTGCGCTTCTGGAAGCGGACGTGGCGCTGGAAGTGGTGCGCTCCTTCACCGATGCGGTGCGCGAAAAGGCCGTCGGCGCGGAAATCCTCAAGAGCATCAAGCCCGGCCAGATGGTCGTCAAGCTGGTGCATGACGAGCTGATTGCCATGCTCGGCTCCGAGGGCGTCTCGATCGACCTCAATGCCGCCGCTCCCGTCGTCATCATGATGGTGGGCCTGCAGGGTTCGGGCAAGACGACCACCTCCGGCAAGATCGCCAACCGGCTGAAGACGCGCGACAAGAAGAAGGTCCTGATGGCCTCGCTCGACACGCGCCGTCCGGCCGCGCAGGAGCAGCTTCGCCAGCTTGGCGTCCAGACCGGCATCGACACCTTGCCGATCATCGCCGGCCAGTCGCCGACCGATATCGCCGCACGCGCCGTGCAGGCGGCAAAGCTCGGCGGCCATGACGTCGTCATCCTCGACACTGCCGGCCGCACCCATATCGACGAGCCGCTGATGATCGAGATGGCGGAGATCAAGCGGAAGTCCAATCCGCACGAGATCCTGCTCGTCGCCGATGCGCTGACCGGCCAGGACGCCGTCAACCTCGCCCGTAATTTCGACGACCGCGTCGGCATCACCGGCCTCGTCCTCACCCGCATGGACGGCGACGGCCGCGGCGGCGCGGCCCTTTCCATGCGCGCCGTCACCGGCAAGCCGATCAAGCTGATCGGC
>CAMLOC010000758.1 GCA_946481465.1 uncultured Shinella sp.
TCTGTGGCACTTTCCCTGGGGTCGCCCCCGCCGGACGTTATCCGGCACCGTGTTTCCGTGGAGCCCGGACTTTCCTCACCCTGCGGCCTTTCGACCCTTGCAAGGCGCGGCTGCCCGGCCAACTGGCAGGCGCTGACTAGCCGATAGCGAGAGGAAAGACCAGTACCCTAGCGGAAATGAACGGCAAAATCCGTCGTGTAGTCCGGTTCGTCCAGCTTTCCGCGAATCACCAGGTCCGCGCCGATGCGGCCGATCTCGTCGGAACTCTTGGCCGCCGTCCCGTTGCCGCCGGTCAGGAGCGCGATGCGGTCCGAACCGACGAAGCCGGCATAGGGATAGCCGTGCACGGTATAGGTCGTCACGCAGGGCACTGAAACGAGGCGCACCGGATCGAGATCGGGAAGGGAGCGGGCGAGCAAGCGCTTGAGATGCACGATCGCCTCCGGGCGCCCCTCGCCGCGGAACCAGTCGAAAATCGCCTGCTCCTCCTCAATCTCCACTTCGGTCGGGTCGCCGCCGATCTTGAGGTAGGAATGGCCGTCCGGATAGACGATCGGCGGCAGGAAGTAGAAATGGTCGGCAGGATCGGCGCTCTCGTCGATCCAGGACGGCATGGCGCGATACGCCTCGGCCTGCTCGGGCGAAAGTTGCGCCAGGACGACGGTGCGCGCCTTGACGACGAGCGCCGGCACCTTGGGCAACAATCCCGGCGCGCGGGAGAAGCCGCCGGTCGCCACCAGCACGCGCCCGCCGGTGACCGTTCCGCCCGATTTCAGCGCCACCGCGGCGCGGTCGCCGGCCTCCGTCACCGAAAGCGCATCGTCGAGGATGGAAACGCCGCCGGCCTTTTCCAGGCAGGCGACCTGTGCGGCGACGAGCTTGCGCGGGTCGATATAGCCGGCCCCTTTCGCCTCGAAGACGCCGGCCGAGCTTTCCGGCAGGGCGAACCAGGGGAACCGCGCCCTGAGCGTCGCCCGGTCGAAGAGCGGCGCCTCCAGCGCATGGCGCTGCGCCACCGCTTCCACGGCATTGAGGAAGTCGCCGCCGGCGGGGCCGCTGATCAGGCAGCCCGTCTCGCCGTAGAACGCGATGCCGCTCTCGGCCTCGATGGCGCGGTAGCGGGCGATCGACCGCTTGGCGAGCAGCGCCCAGTCGGGATCCTGGTCGATGGTGCGGGTGATGCGGCCGCTGTCGTAGTGGCTCGCGAAGACGCCGTCGTGCTTCTGCCAGTCGGCAGGCTCTCCCCGCCCGACGAGCGCCACCGAGGCGCCCGTTGCGGCGAGGTGGCGCGCCGCAGCCGCCCCCATCATGCCCCTGCCCACGACGACGAAATCGAAATGCCGATCCATGCCCTACCCTCGCTTTTCACCGATGGCATAGCATGGCCGCGGGCCGATTCCAGCCCGCGAAACGTCGCGGCGGTCAGTCGATGATGCTCTGCACCTTGCCGCAATAGCGCTTGGAGACCGGGTTCATGCGCTTGGCGCCATGGCCGGCATTGTAGCGCAGGATCGTGCCGCAGGTCGTGCCGCCGGAAAGGTCGTGCGCCACGGCGAGGTACTTCATGCCGAACTTGATGTTGGTCTCGGGATCGTAGAGGCCCTTGGCGCTGCCGCGATAGCCCATCATGCGGGCCGTCGCCGGCTTGATCTGCATCAGGCCGATCTCGCCGGCGCTGCCGCGGGCCCGCGGGTTGAAGTTGCTCTCGACGCGCACCACCGCATGGGCAAGGTCGACCGGCACGCCATAGGCCTTGGCATAGGTCTGTATCAGGCCGGAATAGCCGGCCGTCTTGCGCTCCGCCGAAAGCGGGCTCTCCGCCTTGGGATAGCCGGTCGTGCTCTTGTAGGTCTTCAGCTTGCCGACGACCACGCCGTCCTTGTCGATGACGGTCTTACGCTTGTTGCTGCGCTTGCCGGAAACCTTGCGCGGCTTTTCCTTGGCGGCGGCCTCCTGTTTCTCGGCGGTCTGGAACAGATACTGTTTCTTGGCCGGCCCCCGGGAGGGTTCGGCATATGCCGTGGCGGCGGAAAGTACGGACACACAAAAGCAGGCCGCGCTGAGGGCAGCAAGAAGTCTTCTCATCTAGTCATCGTCTCCAAAAGGCGCAAAGGCACAGCCTCGGCGCGCGGCATCTCAAGCCGCGCAGCCCGCGCAAACGTCTCGATCCTCGTTGATCGCGGTCAGGCCCTGACCGCATGCTGCGCTGCAATGAACGCAAGCGGAAAGAACATGCCCAATCGGGTCAGGATGTGGCGAAACGGTAAACTTCTGTTACGAACCGTAATATTCGAATATTCGGATGGGCTGTCAGGCGACCAGTCGCGGCAGCGTTGAGAGCAGCCGGTGCAGCGTGTCGATGGTCGAGAAATCGGCGATGCCGTCGACCCGCTCGGGCCGGAAATGGCGCTGGAAAGCGGCGACCGCGCCTTCCGTCTTCTCCGAATAAATCCCATCGATTTCAATGCCATAGCCATAGAGCGACAGCATGGTCTGCAGGGCTTCCACCGGCTGGCCGGCATCCCCCTTCTGGAAGAAGCGCCCGCCGGCGATCGGCGCGGGCGCCACGAAGTGCCCGACGCCGCCCGCATGGAGGCGGCCCCAGGGGAATTTTTCACCCGGATCGACCTTGCGAACGGGGG
>CAMLOC010000759.1 GCA_946481465.1 uncultured Shinella sp.
GCGGCGGCATGTCGAGCGGCGCGTCATAGGCGATGTTGACCATGTCCTCGCCGATATTGATCAGCGAGCGGCGCAGCGCGAGATCGTAGATGGCGCGGCCGTAGTCTTCCGCGTTGATGATCGTCACCGCCTCGGCGGCAAGGCGCGCCAGATATTGCGGGATCGTGAGGTCGCCGACCTTGCCGTCCGAGGGCAGGTGGGTCTTCAGCGTGATCGTCGTGGCGATCTTGCCCATGCGGATCGTGTCGCCGGCAAGCTCGTAGATCTTGCGGTGCAGCGGCTCGTTGAAGTGCATCGGCTTCAGGAAGTCCGAGACACGGTAATAGGCGTCGTTGTTGACGAGGATCGCGCCGAGCAGGGCCTGTTCCGCCTCGACATTGTTCGGGGCCTCACGGTGGTGCAGCTCGGTCGTGTCGCGACCGGCCTGGCTGAGCTTGCGCGCGGCGTCGTTCATCGTCCCGAATCTCCCGTAGCCGTTTCATGAAGCCCGGTGGTTTCGGACCTTTCCGCCCATGGGTCAAGCGGTTCCGCCGCTGCCTTCGTTTTAGGCCCGGTGTTAGACTTTTCCACAGGCGCCCGGGACACGGCAGGCCCGGATCGCGCCGGGCCTGCCCGCTTTCGGTTGACAGTATCTGCGAATCTCAGAGCGAGGCCTCCTGCGGGAACTGCCGCGCGCCGCGGCGCTCGCCCTTCGGGTTGTCCTCATGCGCCTTGAGGCAGTCCTCGCCGCGCCCGATATAGTCGCGCGTCAGCGGCACGGCCCGCTGGTCGTGCGCCATCTGGAGCTGGAAGACGACGAGGTTCTGCCAGCGGAAGGCGCTTTCGGAGGCGGCGAGGTAGAACTCCCAGATCCGGCAGAATTTCTCGTCGTAAAGCGCCTTGGCCTCGTCGCGCCGGGCCATGAAGCGCTCGCGCCAGTGGCGCAGCGTCTCGGCATAGTGCAGCCGCAGGATCTCCACGTCCGTCACGGCAAGGCCGCTCTTTTCCACCGCCTGCATCACCTCGGAAAGGGCCGGGATGTAGCCGCCCGGAAAAATGTACTTCTCGATGAACGGGTTGTTGGCCGAAGGCTGGTCGGTGCGGCCGATCGTGTGCAGCAGCATCACGCCGTCCTGTTTCAGCAGCGATGCGCTCTTCTTGAAGAAGGTCAGGTAGTTCGGCCGGCCGACATGCTCGAACATGCCGACGGAGACGATCCGGTCGAAGGGTCCCTCGACGTTGCGATAGTCCTGCAACAGGAACTTGACCTCCTCCGTCAGGCCGGCCTCGACCGCCCGCTTTTCCGAGAGCGCGTGCTGCTCGTCGGAGAGGGTGACGCCCGTCACCCGGGCGCCGAGCTGGCGGGCGAGATAGAGCGCCATGCCGCCCCAGCCGCTGCCGATGTCGAGCACGCTCTGGCCCGGCCTCATGATGTTGAGCTTGGCCGCGATATGCCGCTTCTTGGCAAGCTGCGCCTCGTCGAGCGTCTGGTCCGGCCGTTCGAAATAGGCGCAGGAATATTGCCGGTCCCGGTCGAGGAAGAGATCGTAGAGAGCGCCCGTCAGGTCGTAGTGGTGCTGGACGTTCCGGCGGGCGCGCACGACGCTGTTCTTCTCGCGCGCCCAGCGGAAGAGATAGCGCACCCGCTCGAGCAGGTGGTTCCAGCGGCTGTCGTAATACTTGAAGTCCGGGTTGCCGGTGAAGACGGTCTTGAGCAGACCGTATATGTCGCCCTCGACGATGTCGATGTCTCCGGTGCCGTAGTGATGGCCGAGATAGTAGGCGGGGTCGATGGCGAGCCCCCAGACGGCCTTCTTCGTGTTGAGGCGCATGTGGACGGGATTGCCGGTGCCGTCGCCGAAGGTCTGGCTGGTTCCGTCGGGATAGGTGATCTTGAGGTTCCCGGTCTCGACGAGGCGGGAAACCAGTGTCTGCACAATGAATTTCATTCGCTAAACTCCGTCACGCTTAAAAATCTGGCGGAAACGGGTCTGGTCGGAAACCGGCCTTGCAAGCGGCCCAACCGCCAATCCAGTCTAACGGAATATAAATATTGATGTGAAAGGCGCGATTTCAAGCCGTGCTTTCTGGCCCTTCAAACGAAACGGGCCGGCAAGAGCCGGCCCGTTCCGCAGCATCCGTCGAAGGGCGGATATTATGCGTCGTCTTCTTCGATGCCGTCGGCTTCCGGGTCGAAGAAGTCGGCAGCCGTCAGGGCGTCTTCGTCGACGCCGTAGATGGCGTCGGCCGACGTCAGGCTTTCGCCCTTCGACTGGCGCTCGGCTTCTTCGGCGGAACGGGCGACGTTGACTTCGACCGAGATCTCGACTTCGGCATGCAGGTGCAGGACGACCTTGTGCAGGCCGATCGCCTTGATCGGGGTGTTGAGCTCGACCTGGTTGCGGCCGACGTTGAAGCCGTCGGCAGCCAGCGCCTCGATGACGTCGCGGGCAGCGACCGAGCCGTAGAGCTGGCCGGTTTCGCCGGCGGAGCGGACGATGACGAAGGACTTGCCGTCGAGCTTTTCGGCAACCGCCTGGGCTTCCGACTTGCGCTCGAGGTTGCGGGCTTCAAGCGTCGCGCGCTCGGCTTCGAAGCGCTTCTTGTTGGCTTCGTTGGCGCGCAGCGCCTTGCCGAGCGGCAGCAGGTAGTT
>CAMLOC010000760.1 GCA_946481465.1 uncultured Shinella sp.
ACCGCCTGATCCGCATCTCCTACGGCCCCTTCCAGCTCGGCGAGCTGCCGGAAGGTCATGCCCAGGAAATCCGCGGCCGCACGCTGCGCGACCAGCTTGGGCCCCGCCTCATCGAGGAATCCAAGGCGAATTTCGACGCGCCGCTGTTCGACCACGCCTCCGTCGATGCCGACGAGAAGCCGGCGCCGAAGAGCCGCAGCGAGGCCCCGGCCTGGGGCGAGAAGCCCGCCGGCCGGCGCGAGAAGCCGGAAGACCGCCGCGAGCAGGCCCGCGCCCGGCTCGACACCCGCCGCGACGATCGCTTCGGCGACAAGCCGCGTGACGGGGGCCGTGGCCGCGACCGCGACGAGGAGCGTTTCGACGGCAAGCCGAAGCGCGAGCCGGCCGTGCGCGCCCGCAAGTCGAATGTCTGGATGGCGCCCGGCGCCCGTCCCCTTGCCGAGAAGAAGGCGGAAGCCGCCGAGGGCGTGAAGCGCGAGCCGCGCGAGCGCCCCGAAGGCGCGCCGAAGACCAAGCGCTACGGCCGCACCGCCGACGGCGCGCTGACGCGCTCGGCCAAGAAGTTCGACCCGGACCGCAAGGGCCCGGCCCGCGGCCGGCCCGGCGACGACCGGGCGGAAAAGCCGCGCATCCTGAAGACGCGCGACGAGGACGGCGAATGGATCCGCGCCAGCGAGCCCGAGGCGGGCGATCGCGGCGACGGCGGCTTCGGTCGCAGGCGCTCCGGCGCCGGCGACGAGCGCTCTTCCCGCGATTTCGGCGACCGTCCGCCGCGCGGCGACCGTCGTCCGCGTGCGGAAGGCGAGCGTTCCTTCGGGGACCGCCCGGCCCGTGGCGACCGCAAGCCGCGCGCCGAGGGAGAGCGCTCCTTCGGTGATCGCAAGCCGCGTGCGGAAGGTGAACGGTCCTTCTCGGATCGCCCGCCGCGGCGCGACGGCGGCAAGCCGTTCGGGGGAAAACCCGGCGGCAAGTCCTTCGGCGGCAAACCGGGCGGGCGCCCCTCCGGCGGCAAGCCCGGTGGCGGCCGTCCGGCCGGCGGCAGCCGCCCGCGCGGCAAGGGGAAGTAAGCCGCCGTGCGCATCGTCGGCGGTGAATTCCGCGGCCGCGCGCTCGCAACGCCGAAGTCGGACGATATCCGTCCGACGACGGACCGCACGCGCGAAAGCCTGTTCAACATCCTCTCGCACGCCTATCCCGAGGCGCTCGACGGCACGCGCGTGCTCGACCTCTTCGCCGGCACCGGAGCCGTCGGCCTCGAGGCGCTGTCGCGCGGCGCGCGCGCCGTGCTCTTCGTGGAGCAGGGCGTCGAGGGCAGGGGACTGCTGCATTCCAATATCGAGGCGCTCGGCGTGATCGGCCGCGCAAAAATCTTCCGGCGCGACGCCACCGCGCTCGGCGGCGTCGGCACGATGGAGCCGTTCCACCTGCTCTTCGCCGATCCGCCCTATGCGAAAGGCCTCGGCGAGCGGGCGCTCGATGCGGCGGCCCGCGGCGGCTGGCTGGTCGAGGGCGCCCTTGCGATCCTCGAGGAGCGTGCCGATATTCAACCAGTCGCCGTCGATGGCTTCGACCCGCTGGAGGTCCGCACCTTCGGCGACACGCGCATGCATTTCTACCGCTACCGCCCCGGCTGATCCCTTCGCCGGCGCTGCCGGGACGAACCGGAGACCCGAGCCATGACCGACGCCCTCGTTTCCGCAAACAAGCCGCAGGCGCACGGCCCCACGGTCGCCATTGCGCTCGGCGGCGGCGGCGCGCGGGGGCTCGCCCATATCCATGTCATCGAGGTTCTGGACGAACTCGGCATCCGCCCGGTGCTGATTTCGGGCGCCTCGATCGGCGCCGTCATGGGCGCGGCCATGGCCGCCGGCATGTCGGGCAGGGAGATCCGCGAGCACACGCTCGCCGCCCTCGGCCATCCGAGCCGCATCATGAACCGCCTGTGGAGCCTGCGGCCCGCCCGCTTCGCCGATGTCGTCTCCGGCGGCTTCCGCGTCGGCCAGTTCAATCTGGAACGGATCCTGAAAGCCTTCCTGCCGGAGCGGTTGCCGGAAACCTTCGAGGAGCTTTCCATCCCGCTGAAGATCGTCGCGGCGGATTACTACGCCCAGTGCGAATGCGTCTGCGACAGCGGGCCGCTCTTTCCGGCGATCGCCGCCTCCGCCGCGCTGCCCGCCGTCTTCCGCCCGGTGGTGATAGACGGCCGGGTGATGATCGACGGCGGCCTGTGGAACCCCGTGCCTTTCGATCATCTCCTCGGCAAGGCCGACCTCACCATCGGCGTCGACGTCATCGGCCGCCCGCCTGCCGGCACCGCCGACGTGCCCAACAGCATCGACAGCCTCTACGGCGCCACCCAGCTCACCATGCGCTCCATCGTCATGCTGAAGCTGGAAAAGGGCGCGCCGGACATCTTTCTCCGCCCTGACGTCGGCCGCTTCCGGGTGCTCGATTTCGTCAAGGCCGAGGAGGTCCTTGCCGCCTCCGCCGGCATTCGCGACGAGCTGAAGCGGGCGCTGGACGAGAAGCTGTCGACGGTTTGAGGCGGCGGTCTACGATGGATGTACCCCCCCCTCTGCCCTGCCGGGCATCTCCCCCTCAAGGGGGGAGATTGGATGGAGCA
>CAMLOC010000761.1 GCA_946481465.1 uncultured Shinella sp.
TTCTCGCCCTGCCGCACCTCGCGGAAGCCGTAGGAGGTCTCCATGCCGCCGTCTGCGGATGTGCGCTGTTCCGTCATCGTCGTCTCCATGGGCCGGTCTGTCGCAGCCGGATTGCCGCAAAGACCATAGCGAATTGGCCGGGGCCGCGCTATCTCACGCACAGTGCCCGCCGCTTCGCCGGGTATATAGGACATAGATTGCCGAGAGGGAAATGCCGCGCCGCGGCAAATGCGCTCAAGGTTAAATCGAAGGAGAAGACAATGCCGGAATTGCCGGAAGTGGAAACGGTGCGCCGGGGCCTTGCCCCCGTCATGGAGGGAGCGACGATCCGCCGGGCGGAGCTGCGCCGCCCCGACCTGCGCTTCCCCTTCCCGCCGGCCTTTTCCGAGGTCGTGTCCGGGCGCCGCGTCGTCTCGCTCGGCCGCCGCGCCAAATATCTGCTGATCGACATCGAGGGCGGCGACGTGGTGATCGCCCATCTCGGCATGTCCGGCTCCTTCCGGGTGGAGGGGGACGAACCGCCCGGCGATTTCCACACTCCCCGCGGCAAGGACCCGCGCCACGACCACGTCGTCTTCCACCTGGAGACGCCGGAGGGCGAGCGCCGCGTCGTCTACAACGATCCCCGCCGCTTCGGCTTCATGGATATCGCCCGGCGGGAAGATATCGCCGCCCATGCCTTCTTCCGCGATCTCGGCGCCGAGCCGACCGGCAATGCGATGGACGCCGATTACATTGCGGCAAAATTCCGCGGTCGCCAGACGCCGCTGAAGGCGGCGCTCCTCGACCAGAAGAACATTGCCGGCCTCGGCAACATCTATGTCTGCGAGGCGCTGTGGCGCGCACATCTTTCGCCGGAGCGGCTGGCCGGCACGCTGGTCACGGCCGCGGGCAAGCCGAAGAAGGAACTTATCCTCCTCACCGAGGCGATCCGCCAGGTGATCGCCGATGCGATCGAGGCGGGCGGCTCGACCCTGCGCGACCATATCCGCGCCGACGGCTCGCTCGGCTATTTCCAGCATTCCTTCTCCGTCTATGATCGCGAGAAGGAGCCTTGCCGCACGCCCGGCTGCTCGGGCACGATCGGCCGCATCGTGCAGAGCGGCCGCTCGACCTTCCATTGCGCCGCCTGTCAGAAATAAACGGAGGAGAAGACCATGGCTTACGAAACCCTGCTGGTGGAGACGCGCGGGCGCGTCGGCCTCATCACGCTCAACCGGCCGCAGGCGCTGAACGCGCTGAACCGCCAGCTGCTTGACGAGCTGAAGGGCGTGCTCGCCGCCTTCGAGGCGGATGCCGGCATCGGCGCCATCGTCCTCACCGGCTCGGAAAAGGCCTTTGCCGCCGGCGCCGACATCAAGGAGATGCAGCCCTACGGCTTCGCCGACGCCATGATGGAGGACCTTGCCGCCGGCTGGGACGACGTGGCGGCCTGCCGCAAGCCGATGATCGCCGCCGTCAGCGGCTTCGCGCTCGGCGGCGGCTGCGAGGTCGCCATGATGTGCGACTTCATCATCGCCTCGCAGACGGCGAAGTTCGGCCAGCCGGAAATCACGCTCGGCGTCATTCCCGGCATGGGCGGTACGCAGCGCCTGACGCGCGCCATCGGCAAGGCCAAGGCGATGGATCTCATCCTCACCGGCCGCCTGATGGATGCGCAGGAAGCCGAGCGCGCCGGCCTCGTCGCCCGCGTGGTGGCGCCGGAAAGGCTGCTGGAGGAGGCGCTCGCCGCGGCGGAGAAGATCGCCGGTTATTCCCTTCCCGCCGCCATGCTGGCGAAGGAGGCGGTGGGCTGCGCCTATGAGAGCATCCTTGCAGAGGGCATGCGCGCCGAGCGCCGGCTGTTCCACGCGCTCTTCGCCACGGAAGACCAGAAGGAAGGCATGGCGGCCTTCATCGAGAAGCGCAAGCCGGCCTTCCGCAACCGTTGAGGCAGCCGGGCGGCGTTTCTTGCAGAATCCGCGTTGACGCCGTCACGGTTTCCCGCTATACGCCGCCCACAGTTTGGAAAGCCGAAACCTAAGGTTTTCCGATATTGCTCCCGAATTGCTTTGATGACAGGTCGCAGTGACCCGGCACGGCGAGGGTGGAGTTTGTGTCAGATTTCTGAAGAGAGGCATAAATGGCCAATACAACCTCGGCAAAGAAGGCGACCCGCAAGATCGCCGCGCGCACCGCAGTCAACAAGTCGCGCCGCTCGCGCGTCCGCAACTTCATCCGCAAGGTCGAAGAGGCCATCGCCTCCGGCGACCAGGCTTCGGCAGCCGCCGCTCTGAAGGCCGCCCAGCCGGAACTGATGCGCGCCGCCACGAAGGGTGTGCTCCATTCCAACACAGCATCCCGCAAGGTCTCGCGTCTGGCGAACCGCGTGAAGACGATGTCGGCCTGATAGCCCCATCGAGCTATGCAATATTAGAAAAAGCCCGGCGCTTGCGCCGGGCTTTTTCTTTGGTTTTCCGACCCTGCTATGGTTAATGTGCAAGGCTTCATCGTGTCAAAAGAGTGACGAAGAAAATCCTTTAAATTCAGTTACTTGCGCGAGGTTGGGTGGTGTTCTCCTACCTTTCGTTGCGGGAGTTTGACAGCAATTTGAGTCAAGCGAATTTTTATTTTTTT
>CAMLOC010000762.1 GCA_946481465.1 uncultured Shinella sp.
ATGCTCATGATGTCCTTGTAGGCGGACAGGAGTTTGTTGCGGACCTGAAGGGTCGTCTCGAAGCCGATCGATGCCTGCTGCTTGGCAAGCATCACGGCGGCAATGTCGGTGGTCTCGCCACGCTCGAACGCGGCCGCGGCCTCGCCGGACTTTGCCTGAAGATTGTTGACCTCGCCGATCGCGCTGCGCAGCGCATCGGTGAAGTCGGATGCGCTGCCGGCGGCGGCGGGAGAGCCGGCCGCGCCGGCCGTGCCGGACGCGACGCCCTTGGAAACGTCCTGA
This sequence comes from uncultured Shinella sp., assembly GCA_946481465.1. The sequence continues at coordinate 283 of CAMLOC010000762.1, forward strand.
AGCGCGCTGTTGCGCTGGAGAATGGCTTGGCGGAGCGCCAGCACATTATCGACGGAAATGGCCATCGTCTCTGCTCCCGCGCTCAGCCGGCCATCGCCAGGTCACGCATTTCCGCGAGACGATAGCGAAGGGTGCGCTCGGAAATGCCGAGCAGGCGGGCAGCGCGGGCGCGATGCCCGCCGGTGTCGCGCAGCGCGGCACGGATCGCGTCCATGGCGGAGGCGCGCGCCACATCCTGCAGCCGGGCAGGCGCCGGCTGCTCGGGCATGCTCACCGGCGCGGCTGCGCCGGCGATGCTGAGATCGCCGGTCTCGATGCGGTCACCCTCGCGCAGCACGATCGCGCGCTGGAGTACATTGCCGAGCTCGCGGGCATTGCCCGGCCAGGCATGGACCGCGAGGCGCGCCATCGCGGCCGTGGTCGGCCAGGCGAAGCCGGTCAGCGCGGCCATGCCCTGGGCCTGGCCCTGGTGACGCAGGAGGAAGGCCGCCGTGATCGCCATGATATCGCCGGCACGCTCGGCGAGCGGGCGCAGGTGCAGCGGCATGACATTGAGGCGCCAGTAAAGGTCCGCCCGGAACCGGCCTGCCTCCGCTTCGATCGCCAGATCGCGGTTGCAGGCGGCGATGATGCGGACGTTGACCGGCACCGGGTGCGTGGCACCGACGGGAAGCACTTCGCCTTCCTGCAGGGCGCGCAGGAGCTTGGCCTGCAGCGCCAGCGGCAGCTCGGCAATCTCGTCGAGGAACAGGGTGCCGCCATTGGCGGCGAGGAACAGACCGTCGGACGAGGCGCCCGCACCGGTGAAGCTGCCCTTCTTGTGACCGAAGAGCATCGCTTCCATCATCGTCTCGGGCAGGGCGGCGCAATTGACCGCGATGAAATCCTTCTCGGCGCGCGGGCTGTTGTCATGCAGGAAGCGTGCGATGCCTTCCTTGCCGGTGCCGGTTTCGCCCTGGATGAGCACGGTCGCGTCGCTCGCGGCGATGCGGGCGGCGAGACGCATGAGCATCGCGCTGGCGTCATCGCCGACCGCGGGCATGCGGGCGGGGCGCAGCAGCTCGGCGATAAGCGCATAGGCCATGGTGGCATCTTCAGCACCGAAGGCGATGCGCGCGGGGAAGCCGTCGGCGGCGGGCATGAGGCGCGGGGCGCCTTCGCGCCACTCGATCAGGATGTCCCGGCAGGTTGCGTGCGCGATTTCCTCGGCAAGGAGGATGCGCTGCGTGGGCTTGCCGCGCGGCGCATCGGCGGGGCCGATACGAACGGTGTAGCAGGCAGTGTCAAGCCATGCGCCCAGGTCCGGCAACAGCCGGTGAACGCGCTGGCTCATGTCGACAGGCAACATGCGTCAGTCCCCAATATGGCGGGCCCTACTCCCCCGAGCGGAACCCTCTTTCGATGAAGGCAATCTGACCGGAATTGCTTATCATCTGGTTAAGCACGGCGATCGGTTGCCGGACGGCGGCAAGTTTCTGCCGGGGTCGATGCAGGGGCGGCCGGCTGATGAAATCGCCCGGAAAAGCAGAGGTTTTGCCCTGCGCCCGGGGACCTGCCCCCTTCGCACAAGAAGGAACCCGCGCGCGAGGCGGGCCGAAAAAATGCCGCCCCGAAGAAACTTTTTGCGGTGCCCCTTAAAAATGCTCCGAGATCGACCGTTCTGGTGCTTCGAGGCCGCAACCACCGTTTGGGGCACGCGCCCTCGCTCAAAGCGGGAAAGGAAAATTCCGATGTCTGTTATTGCGTCCAACGTCTCTGCCATTCGCGCCCAGAACGCCGGCACCAAGGCCAATATGGGTCTCTCGGTTGCCATGGAGCGTCTCTCCTCGGGCAAGCGCATCAACTCCGCGAAGGACGACGCCGCCGGCCTCGCCATCGCCACCAAGATGACCTCCGAAATCCGTGGCCTCACCGCCGCCGTCCGCAACGCCAACGACGGCATGTCGCTGACGCAGGTCGCCGAAGGCGCCATGGGCGAAGTCTCGAACATTCTGCAGCGTATGCGCGAGCTGGCCGTTCAGGCTTCCTCGGGCACCGTCAGCACGAATGACCGTACCTCGATCCAGGCGGAAGTCGCCGAGCTCAAGACCCAGGTCACCAACATTGCTTCGCGCACCAGCTTCAACGGCATCTCGCTGCTGAACGGCTCGGCCGCGACGACGACGAGCGTTCAGGTCGGCAACAATTCGGGCGAGACCGTCGACGTGTCGACCGCTTCGATGACGCTGGCGGGCCTGGGCCTCGGCTCGATGGCGACCTTCGCCGACGCGGACGGTTCGGGCGCCACGGCTGCTCTCGCCCTGATCGACACCGCGCTCGACACCGTTTCGTC
>CAMLOC010000763.1 GCA_946481465.1 uncultured Shinella sp.
CGCCATTCCGCATGCCGACCGCAAGGACGAGATCGGCGAGATGGCCGGCACCGTTGCCGTCTTCCGCGACAATGCCGCCGAGCGCCAGCGCCTGGAACGCCAGGGCGACGACGATCGCCGCCGGGCCGAGGGCGAGCGCCAGGCGCGCGAGGCCGAGCGCACGCGTGACAGCGGCCGCGTGCAGGAAGCCGTCGCCAGCCTTGCCGACGGGCTCGGCAGGCTTGCGAGCGGCGACATGACCTGCCGCATCGAAAAGCCCTTCGACGGCGATCTCGACCGGCTGCGCGAGGATTTCAACGCGTCCGTCTCGCGCCTCGGCGATGCGCTGCGCGAGGTCGGCGAGAACGCCCGCGCGATCGACGCCGGCGCCAGCCAGATCCGCGCCGCGGCCGACGATCTTTCGCGCCGCACCGAGCAGCAGGCCGCTTCCGTCGAGGAAACCGCCGCCGCGCTCGAACAGATCACCACCACCGTGAAGGATTCCACCCGGCGGGCGGAAGAGGCGGGCGAGCTCGTCGCGCGCACCCGCTCGGGCGCGGAAAAATCCGGCGACATCGTGCGCCGCGCCGTCTCGGCCATGCAGGAGATCGAGAAGTCCTCCAGCGAGATCACCAGCATCATCGGCGTCATCGACGAAATCGCCTTCCAGACCAACCTTCTCGCGCTGAATGCCGGCGTCGAGGCGGCGCGGGCGGGCGAGGCGGGCAAGGGGTTCGCCGTCGTGGCACAGGAAGTGCGCGAGCTCGCCCAGCGCTCGGCCAAGGCCGCCAAGGAGATCAAGGCGCTGATCACCACCTCGGGCGAGCAGGTGCGCTCCGGCGTCTCCCTCGTCGGCGACACGGGCCGTGCGCTGCAGGCGATCGTCACCGAGGTGCAGGAGATCAACGGCCACGTCCAGGCGATCGTCGAGGCGGCGCGCGAACAGTCGACCGGCCTGCAGGAGATCAACACCGCCGTCAACACGATGGACCAGGGCACGCAGAAGAATGCGGCCATGGTGGAGGAAACGACCGCGGCGAGCCACGGCCTTGCCTCCGAAGTGCAGGCGCTCAATGCGTTGATAGGCCGCTTCAATGTCGGCGGCAGCGCCGCGGCGGGCCGGACGGTGCACGCGCCGCACCTGCATGTCGTGCCGTCCTCCACCCCGGCGCCGCCCCCGGCCGCGCCGCAGGCGGCCCCCGCCGCGGCACCGAAGCTCGCTCGCAAATCGCCCGGCCAGTGGAACGTCAAACCGGCCAATAGTATCTCGCGCCCCGTCGCCTCGCCGGCCCTCGCGCTCGGCGAGAAGCTGGCCGGCGCCCTCGGCGTGCGGCAGGACACGGGGAACGACGGGGACTGGGAAGAATTCTGACGCGGCAGGCTCCGCGCTCCGCTTCCAGCGGGGCGCGGCTTTCCGCGCGGGGAAGGGTTGCCGGACGAAGACGCTTGCCGATTCCCTTTGACGGACAGCGAAAACAAGACTAGTCATAAAGTCATCTGATGACTTTATGACTGTCAACATGCACGCCCTCAGCAAGACCAATCTCGCCGATACCGCCGTGGAGGCGATCCGCAACGACATCCTGGCGCGCCGCTGGGCGGTGGGCGAGAAGCTGCCGAACGAGGCGACCCTCTCGGCCATGCTCTCCGTCAGCCGCGGCACGGTGCGCGAGGCGGTGCGCGTCCTCGCCTCGCAGGGCTACCTCGAAACCCGGCAGGGCTCCGGCACCTATGTGCTTTCGACGGCCGATACCGCGCGCCCGCTCGGCATGGCCCGGCGCGCGGGGTTGCGCGACCAGTTCGAGGCGCGCCTGGCGCTGGATGCGGAGGCCGCAAGGCTTGCGGCGCTGCGCCATACGCCGGCCGTCGTCGCCGGGCTCCGGGCCTTGCTGGCCGCCCGCGGCCACTACGAGAACGGCGACAAGGCCGGCTTCATCGCCCGCGACTTCGCCTTCCACCAGGCCGTAATCGCCGCCTCGCGCAATGCGGTGCTGGTCGGCATGTACGATTTCTTCTCGACGCTCATTGCCGAAACCATCGACGCGACGCTCGGCGAGAACCTGCCGGAGCCCGACATGGCCGCCCATGTCGCCATCGTCGATGCCATCGAGAGCGGCGATCCGGACGCCGCCGATGCCGCCGTCCGCCGCTTCATGGCGCCGGTCCTTTCCGCTCTCGACCGGTTGCTGATGTCATGACCCACCTTGCCGAAACCGATCCCGGCGCGATCGACCTGATCGACGCCGAAGCCGACAGCGTGCCGGCGCCCGTGCCGCACCGGCCGAAGGCGGCCGCCGCGCGCGTCCTGCTCGGGGCCAGCCTCGTGCTCATCGCCTTCAACCTGCGGCCGGTCTTCTCCAGCGCCTCGGCGCTGCTGCCGGAAATCCGCGGCACGCTCGGCCTTTCGGCCACCGGCGCCAGCCTGCTGACGACGCTGCCCGTCGTCTGCCTCGGCCTGTTCTCGCCGCTGGCGCCGCGCCTTGCCCAGCGCCTCGGCACGGAGCGCACGCTGCTCCTCGTCGTCTTCCTCCTGGCGCTCGGCACGGCGCTGCGCGGCCTCTCCTCCATTCCGCTGCTCTTCCTCGGCACGGCGCTTGCCGGCGCCTGCATCGCGGTCGGAAACGTGCTGCTG
>CAMLOC010000764.1 GCA_946481465.1 uncultured Shinella sp.
AGGCGTCGATCGTCTCGCCGGTGAGCAGCATCTCCATCGCCTGCTTCGGATGGGCGGCGCGCGTCACCGCCACCATCGGGGTGGAGCAGAACAGCCCGATATTGACGCCCGGCGTGCAGAAGGCGGAGGTGTCGGTGCAGATGGCAAGGTCGCAGCTCGCGACGAGCTGGCAGCCCGCGGCCGTCGCGAGCCCGTCGATCTCGGCGACGACCGGCTGCGGCAGCGCGGCGATCTTCAGCATGATATCCGCCGCCGTGCGCATCGTCTTCTCGAAGAAGCCGCGCCCGCCGTCCGGGTCGTCGCGGCGGGCGGTCATCTCCTTGAGGTCGTGGCCGGCGGAAAACACCTTTCCGGTCGAGGCGAGGACGACGACGCGGATCGCCTCGTCGCGCGCCGCCGCATCGAGCGCGTCGCCGAGCGCCTCCATGACGGCGATGGAGAGGGCGTTGGCCGGCGGGTTGTCGAGCGTGATCCGCAGGATCGGCTCGTACCGCTCGACGCGCACCGGGCCGGCCGGCTCCTCTTTCCTGAACGACACCACATCCGCCATGATTGCCTCCCTTTCGTTCGTCCCCAGCGTCCTACGCTTCGCGGCACCCCGTTTCAAGCCGGGCGGCATAGACTTCGGGAGGGCTTGCCCCGCGGCGCAAATCGGTCTGTAAACGCAGGGCAGCGGAGGAGAACGCCCGTGAATCTGACTCCCATCATGGATAGGGACGCCCTGAACCGGTTCCTCGAAACCGATTTTCCGCAGATCCATACGGACGGAAAGGTTTTCGATGTGACCGATGTCGGCCCCGGCACGGTCGTCATGCGGCTCGATCCGAACGAGCGGCACCTGCGCCCCGGCGGCACGGTGTCCGGCCCCACCCTGTTCGCGCTGGCCGACGTCGCGGCCTATTGCGTGGTGCTGGCGCATATCGGCCCCGTGGCGCTCGCCGTCACCACCAACCTCAACATCAACTTCCTGCGCAAGCCCGAGCCCGGCCCCCTCACCTGCGCCTGCCGGCTACTCAAGCTCGGCAAGCGGCTGGCGGTGATCGAGGCGTCGATCTTCGGCGCGGACGGCGAGGATCCGGTGGCCCATGCCACCGCGACCTACTCGATTCCGCCGGGATAAATTGTGGTATCGGGCTACCGCAAAGCCAAGCCATTGTTTTCACTTGGATATCTTTGGCGCCGCCCGGATCGCCTCCCTTGACGTCCCATCGGCGCTCGCTTATAAGCCGCCCCAGATCGCGGTCCTCACGGGCCGCTTTCGATTTTTGGCATCCGCAAGGGGCCAAACCAAGCAACAAGAAACGCCCGCCGCCCCAAAGCCGCGGGATCGCAAAAGAAAGACATCTCCCATGGCAACCTTCGTACAGAAGCCCGCCGAGGTAGAAAAGAAGTGGATCCTCATCGACGCCGAAGGCCTCGTTGTCGGTCGCCTCGCTACCCTCATCGCCAATCGCCTGCGCGGCAAGCACAAGGCAACCTTCACGCCCCACGTTGACGACGGCGACAACGTCATCGTCATCAATGCCGACAAGGTCGTCTTCACCGGCAAGAAGTACTCCGACAAGAAGTACTACTGGCACACCGGTTACCCGGGCGGCATCAAGGAGCGCACGGCTCGCCAGATCATCGAAGGCCGCTTCCCGGAGCGCGTTCTTGAGAAGGCTGTCGAACGCATGGTTCCGCGCGGCCCGCTCGGCCGTCGCCAGATGAAGAACCTGCGCGTCTACGCCGGCGCCAACCACCCGCATGAAGCCCAGCAGCCCGTCGCCCTCGACGTCGCCAAGCTGAACAGCAAGAACACAAGGAGCGCCTGATAATGGCCGACCTCTCCTCGCTCAAGGACCTCGGCGTCGCTGCTGCAGCTCCGGCCGCCTCCGCCCCGGTTCACGTCAAGAAGGTTGACGCCCAGGGCCGTTCCTACGCCACCGGCAAGCGCAAGGACGCCGTCGCCCGCGTGTGGGTCAAGCCGGGCTCCGGCAAGATCACCGTCAACGGCAAGTCGTTCGAAGCCTATTTCGCACGCCCGGTCCTGCAGATGATCCTGCAGCAGCCGATCGTCGCGGCTGCCCGTGACGGCCAGTTCGACATCGACGCCACCGTCGCCGGCGGCGGCCTTTCCGGCCAGGCCGGTGCCGTTCGTCACGGCATCTCCAAGGCGCTGACCTACTTCGAGCCGGGCCTGCGCTCGGTCCTCAAGAAGGGCGGCTTCCTGACCCGCGACTCGCGCGTCGTCGAACGCAAGAAGTACGGCAAGGCCAAGGCCCGTCGTTCGTTCCAGTTCTCCAAGCGCTAATCGCTCGGACGATTTTGGTTCAGGAAAAGCCGGGGTTCGCCCCGGCTTTTTCGTTTCTGGGGACAGGCAGCTTGCCCCTCATCCGCTGCCCAAAAGTGACCCATCCCTGCCCGTCGCCCCATTTACCCCCTTGCCTAAAACGCTGCGATTGGCGAACGTCCCGCCACATTCGGAGGGATCTTTCATGGCCAACAAGACGATCGACCACGCCATCACGGCAAAGACGCTGAAAAGCGCGGCCTCGGACCCGACCCATGCGGGCATCCTCTCCTTCATGCGCCGCCGCTACACCAAGGTGCTGAAGGATGTCGACACGG
>CAMLOC010000765.1 GCA_946481465.1 uncultured Shinella sp.
GCAGGGCACTCGCCTATGGCTTGAAACCCCTCCCTAAATCCCTCCCCACAAGGGGGAGGGACTTACCGGCGGCACCCTCGATGGCCAAAAGGACTGGAAAAGCGAGCGCCTTGCTTTCTCCCCCCTTGCGGGGGAGATGCCGGCAGGCAGAGGGGGTTTTCCATATGAGATTGCCCTGCCTCGCAGCCACTGAAAGGTCTTGCGAAGAGAGCTCGCTCTTGGCCGAGACTAGCCCCGGCATTTGATGGTGCAATACGACAACGCACGCAGTCCGGGCAGCAATAAAGTGATCGCAAGCTTCAGCCGCTTCGTTCGCGATCGCGCCTTGCGGGTGCTGCCGGGCACCATTCGGCAGGTCGGGGAACACATGTTGTTCCGCGCCACCTGCTAATCTCGCTCCCTCCGACCGATTATCTCCTGCCTATCGAAACGGAGTTCGGAAGAATGGGTTCTTTAAAGGGTAAGGTCGCCGTCATCACCGGCGGCAATAGCGGGATCGGCAAGGCGACCGCACGGCTTTTCGTGGAGGAAGGCGCGCAGGTCGTCATTACGGGAAGGCGGCAGGACGTCGTCGACGATGCCGTGCGCGAGATCGGCGCGGCGGCGAGCGGGTTCTGCGGAGACGTCGCCGATATCGATTTTCACACGCGCCTGGCGGCGGACGTCCGCAGCCGTTTCGGAGCCATCGACATCTACATGGCGAATGCCGGGATCATCAATCTTGCGGGATCTCACACCGTCAGCCCGCAGGAATACGACCGGCACTTCGCGGTGAACAGCCGCGGCGTCTTCTTCGGCGTGCAGGCCGTCGCGCCCCTGATCCGTGACGGCGGCAACATCATCGTCACGAGCTCGCTTGCGGCAACGAAGATCCTTCCGCACCATACCCTGTATGCCGGCACCAAGGCCGCTCTTGCCGCCTTTGCCCGCAACTGGGCCGTCGAATTCCGGGAGCGGCATATCCGCGTCAATATCCTGAGCCCCGGCCCGGTGGAGACGGAGATCCTCGGCAAGCTGGGGATTGGCGAGGCCGATCGGCCGGCTCTCGATGCGCATATGGCGAACACCATCCCCGCGGGACGTTACGGCCGGCCGGAAGAGCTTGCCCGCGCGGCGCTGCTGCTTGCATCGAACGATTTCGTGAACGGCGTGGAACTGCATGTCGACGGGGGGATGTCGCTGGTCTGACCGGCGCCGCTTGCGCAAGGACCGGTCGATGCGCCCTCGCGTCGGCCGGATCCTTGTAAAACCTTCGTATAGGTATGGGCGGGCTTTTGCGATGCTATGATTGAACCTGGTCGCAGGATACTCCGGTTGGTTGGTGCCACCGGAATTTCCCGGGAAGAGTTCGCGCACGCACATGCCGGCAGCAACACGCAAAACAATCGCTATTGTTGACGACGATCGACACCTCAGGGAGTCCCTTCAGGATCTGCTGGAGGCGGAGGGCTTCGAAAGCCATCTCTATGCTTCCGCCGAAGCGTTCCTGTCCCAGTTCGGTGCCCGGCCGGTGGATTGCATATTGGCGGATGTCAGGATGACCGGCATGTCGGGCATCGACATGCTTGGCATCCTGCAGGCGAAGCCGGATTGCCCTCCGGTCCTCATCATGACGTCCTATGGCGATGCGAGAATGGAAGGCCGCGCGCTTTCCGGCGGAGCGACGGCGTTCCTGGCCAAGCCTCTCGATAGCCGGGCGCTCATGGCCTGCATCCGCAAAGCCGTGGCCGGACATCACTAAACCTTCGTTTGGGAAGTGCCGGTGACCGTGCGGTGCTAGCCTTCGCGCCAGTCAGACACAGGAGGCAGAAATGCAGGCGATCAAATATCTCGTGCTCGCGATGGTGTGGTTCAACGTCGCGCTGGCAGGTTGGCTCTCGATCCACATGCTCTACGATCCGGAAGGGTGGTACTATTTCGTCCCCGGCGTCACCGATACGGGCTTCTTCAACCAGCATTTCATCCGCGACATCGGGATCATCCAGGGATTCGTCGCCATCGCGTTCCTTCTCGGCCTTGCGCGCAAGGAAAGGCGTGTCGAACTGTGGTCCGCCGCGACGCTCTGGCTGATCGCCCACGGGGCGTTTCATATCTGGGAGGTGATCGTCGGCATCTGCTCCCCGTCGGTTATCGTCCGCGACTTTCCGGCGGTCAGCCTTCCGGCGGCTTTCGGGATCGTCGCGACCCTGTGGGCCTGCAGCCAGCGGCAGCGCGTGCCCTTTTCCAGGCCGGCGGCATCGATCGGCCTTTGATACGCGCGAGGGCCCTGGGCCGCGAAGATAAAACCATGGTTTATGCTCTCTCCCGGGCTGAACCATGATAGATTGGACGCAGTGCACATGCGCGCGTATCGCCATCGGCCGTGCGGCCCCGCGACGGGGCGGCACGGCGCCTGAACGTCCGGCTTGCGGCCCGGGCTCGTGAATCTGTCGATCTCGATCGGGGGTAGACGATGCAACATGTTCAAATTGAAGCGGAAATGTCAGCGGACCCTATCATTTATGTCGTGGATGACGACGAGGCGTTGCGTGAGTCTCTCCTGGACCTGTTCCTGGTTACGAAAAAGCGCGCCTCGGCCTTCTCCAGCGGCTCGGAATTCCTGCTGCGCGC
>CAMLOC010000766.1 GCA_946481465.1 uncultured Shinella sp.
ACCCCCAACCAAGCGGTTATGAGCCGCCGGCTCTAACCATTGAGCTACAGGCCCGGCCCGGCGGATGGCCGGGGGCATCGGTCAATGGCGGCCGACGCGTAGAGACCGTCTAGACGAATTCGGCGGGGCCTACAAGCGTCGCCGCATTCTCCACACAATCACCGGCGAAGAACGGCCCGAGGGACACAATCATCAGGAGATATTCTTCATGTTCCACGGAACCCTGGGTCGCCGCACGGGCGCCAGCCTTGTCGCGCTTTCGCTCGCTCTCGCCGCCGCCCTTCCCGTGGCCGCACAGGCGCAGGACAGCGCCAAGCCGCGCGAGGCGACCATCGTCGTCACCGGCGAGGGCAGCGCGGAGATGGCGCCCGACATGGCCCTGATCGACCTTGGCGTCGTCAAGGACGCCAAGACGGCCCGCGAGGCGCTCGACGCCAACAACAAGGCCATGGCCGATATCCTTTCCGCCCTGAAGGAAGCGGGCATCGCAGAGCGCGACCTGCAGACCTCCGGCTTCATGATCAACCCGCAATACCAGTATCCGCAGAGCTCGACCGGCGAGAACCCGCCGCCGGTGCTGATCGGCTTCCAGGTCACCAACACGGTGACCTTGCGCGTGCGCGACCTCTCCAAGCTCGGCGAGATCCTCGACAAGGCCGTCACGCTCGGCGCCAACCAGGGCAACGGCATCCGCTTCGTCAACGACAAGCCGGACACCGCCGTCAGCGCGGCGCGCAAGAAGGCGGTCGAGAACGCCATGGCCAAGGCGAAGGAACTGACGGATGCCGCAGGCGTCGGCCTCGGCCGCGTGCTGGAGATTTCCGAAACCACCTATCGCGCCGAACCCATGCCGATGATGCGCGCCATGGCCAAGGACTATGCCGAAGGCGGCGCCGTGCCGCTCGCCACCGGCGAGAACAGCTATTCCGTCACCGTCAACGTGACCTTCGCGCTCGGCAACTGAGCCGGGCGCCAGAAAGAAAGAAAGAAAGGGCCGGCGACACGCCGGCCCTTTTCGTATCGTGCACCAGGCCGGCGCACGACCGGAACGCAAAAACCCTCCCGGCAGAGCCGGGAGGGTAGCCGTTCGCCGGCCGGGGGTGACATGACGAACGGCGTTCCTCGGGCGCGCGGCCGGCGCGCCACGGAAGGCATTGACGGCCTCGCTCCTTGCTGGAGAAGCCTCAGCGCCAGAGGATCGGGCAATGGCGGTCGTTGGCGAAGACGATGCGGCCGTAGCCATCACGGCGGAAGCCCTCGACGACGACCTTGCGTCCCGTCACGTCGGCGACACGGGCACGGCGCAGGCCGTGGTCGCGGGCCTTGGCGACGGCGAAGCGGAGATCGCAGCGGCCGCCGCGGCCCCATGCGCCCGCGCGCCGGTCGTGGCGGCGATCCCAGCGGTCGCCGCGCCCGTCCCGGTCGTGCACCGCGTAGAAACCGTTGCGATAGCCCACCTTCTCGATCGACAGCGTGATATCCGCGGCGGAAGCGGCCGGCATGGACGCGGTCAGCGCGCCAAGGCCGAGAACGACGGCAAGAAGGGATTTTGTCAGAAAGCGGGTCATCGGGGATCTCCTGTTCACACCGGCCAGGGCATTGCGTCCGGCTGTTGGGGAGACCTTAGGCAAGCGAGGCTGAATGCAGGCCGAAGCCGACGTTCAGCCTCCGTTCAACTTTCATGAACCGGTAAAGAAGGCGATGCGGGTGATGGAGCCGTCCTCAAGCTCGAGCAGCAGGATCTTCTCCTTCGAATAGGCATCGCCCGCCGCCGACCGGCCGCGCGCCGTCAGGCGGATCGCGACATTGTTGCCGAGCGCATCGCTCATCACCAGCGCGTCGCCATAGCTTTCGTCGAAGGTCTCGAAATGGCGGGCGAGACGGGCGCGCAGCGCATCACGGCCCGTGTCCATGCCCTGGCCGATGCCGGAGATCGCGACATCCTCGTGCGCCTTGCCGGCAAGGGCCGCGACGTCACGCGCGTTCAGCGCCTCGATGACGGCGTGGTTGAGGCTTTCGGTATTGGCCATGGGTCTCTCCTTGGAGCGTTTGCGGGACGCCGCAGGAACGTTCCATCGTTCGGACCGGTTCCGTCAAGGGCCGAGATGCAGCACGATTTCGCGCCGGTGCGGGCTGTCGCGGTGCTCGAAGAGATAGAGGCCCTGCCAGGTGCCGAGTGCCAGGCGGCCGCCGACGACCGGAATGCCGATCGAGACGGCGGTCAGCGCCGCCTTGATATGGGCCGGCATGTCATCCGGCCCCTCCAGCGTATGGACGATCCAGCGCATGGCCGGATCGTCCGAGGGCGGCACGAGGCGGCGGAAGAACTGATCGAGATCGCGCCGCACGTCCGGGTCGGCATTCTCCTGGATGAGCAGCGAGCAGGAGGTGTGGCGGACGAAGACCGTCAGCAACCCCTCCTCAGCGCCGGCGCGCCGCACGAAGGCGGCGACCTCGCCGGTGAATTCGTAGAGCCCCTGCCCGCGGGTCGGGACCGTCACGATCGTCTGCGGCATGGCGCGCCTACCTCAGCCGAGCGCCCAGAACAGGGAGCCGACGAGGACGATGAAGGCGATGATCACGCCCATGAAGCGCGCAAGACCGG
>CAMLOC010000767.1 GCA_946481465.1 uncultured Shinella sp.
GATCCCAGTCAAAGATGCCTCCTCAGCAGGCTTATGGCCTGCTTGATTTCGTCGACGACGTTTTCGATTTCCGCGCGCATGTCCGCCTTCTTCTTCGATGCTGTTCCGGTGGCCGTGAAATAGAGAGGGCGGGCGCGGATGTAAAGCCCCGCGCCCGCCCTCGAACTGCATCATCCCGTGATCAGAACAGGCCGCCGCTGCCGCCCGTGACGGCCTGGTTGGCCTGCGGCGAGCTCTTCAGGATCTCTTCCGGGCTGGCATAATCCTCGCCGCCGATGACGGAGAAGACGGAGGCCGGGCCGGTGCCGGGCTTGAAGGCTTCCATGATCGTGTCCGGCTCGCCTTCGAAGGCTTCCATGCCGGTCTTGCGGTTGACGGCGATGAACTGCATGCCTTCCGGCACGATGAACTTCGTCGGGCGCGTGCCTTCGAGGGCCACCTGCATGAAATCGTTGAAGATCGGCGCGGCAAGCGAGCCGCCGGTGCCGCCGCGGCCGAGCGGGGCCGGGTTGTCGAAGCCGATATAGAGGCCGGCGACGAGATCCGGCGTGTAGCCGACGAACCAGGCGTCCTTCTCATCGTTGGTCGTGCCGGTCTTGCCGGCGGTCGGGCGGTCGAGCTTGATCTTGCCGGCGGCGGTGCCGCGCGTGACGACGCCTTCCATCATCGAGGTGATCTGGTAGGCGGTCATCGGGTCGAGCACCTGCTCGCGGTTGTCGACCAGCGTCGGCTCCTCCTGGTTCTCCCAGTCGTTGGCGTTGCAGTCCTCGCAGGTGCGCTCCTCGTGGCGGAAGATCGTCTTGCCGTAGCGGTCCTGGATGCGGTCGATCAGCGAGGGCTTGATCTGCTTGCCGCCATTGGCGAGCACCGAATAGGCCGAGACCATGCGCAGCACGGTCGTCTCGCCCGAGCCGAGCGACATGGCCAGCACTGGATACATCTTGTCGTAGATGCCGAAGCGCTCGGCATATTCGGCAACGAGGTTCATGCCCATGTCGTTGGCGAGGCGCACGGTCATCAGGTTGCGCGAGCGCTCGATGCCGAGGCGCAGCGTCGAGGGGCCGGCAGCGCCCCCGCCATAGTTCTGCGGACGCCAGACCTGGCCGCCGGCGACGATCTCGATCGGCGCGTCCATGATGACGGAGGCCGGCGTATAGCCGTTATCGAGCGCGGCGGCGTAGACGAAGGGCTTGAAGGAGGAGCCGGGCTGGCGCATGGCCTGCGAGGCGCGGTTGAATTGCGACTGTCCGTAGGAGAAGCCGCCGACCATGGCGAGCACGCGGCCGGTATGCGGGTCCATGGCGACGAGGCCGCCCTGGACCTTCGGCGGCTGGCGCAGCCGGTACGTGCCGTCTTCGGCGGGCTCGACATAGACGACGTCGCCGGCGGAGAAGACGCCGGCCGGCGATTTCGCCGTCTTGCGGTCGCCCTTGGCCGAACGATAGGCCCAGGTCATGGCCTTCGCCTCGATGCGGCCCGTCACGCGCTCCTCGACCACCTTGCCGGATGCTTCCTTGCTCGGCTGGAGGCCGATATCCGCGCCGCCGTCGTCGACGGCCAGCACGACGGCGAGCTTCCATTCCGGCACGTCGGAGAGCGCGTCGATCTTGGCGAGCTCCACGCCCCAGTCACCGCCGATCTCGATGGTCTTGATCGGTCCGTGGAAGCCGCGGCGTTCGTCATAGTTGATGAGGCCGTGCTGCAGGGCCTTGCGGGCGGCGACCTGGATGCGCGGGTCGAGCGAGGTGCGCACGGAAAGGCCACCCTCGTAGAGCGCGTTGTCGCCGTAGCGCTCGATGATCTGGCGGCGGACCTCCTCGGAGAAGAATTCCGAGGCGAAGAGATAGGAGCCGCGGTGGCGCGGCGTCACGCCGAGCGGCTGGGCCTTCGCCTCCGCTCCGTCGCTCTGGGTGACGTAGCCGTTCTCGACCATGCGGTCGATGACCCAGTTGCGGCGCTCGATGGCGGCCTCGGTGCGGCGGAACGGATGGTAGTTCGACGGACCCTTCGGAAGCGCGGCGAGATAGGCCGTCTCGGCGATCGTCAGTTCGGTGACGGACTTGTCGAAATAGGTCAGCGCCGCGCCGGCGATGCCGTAGGAATTCAGGCCGAAGAAGATCTCGTTGAGATAGAGCTCGAGGATGCGGTCCTTGGAATAGGCCTGCTCGATGCGGAAGGAGAGGATCGCTTCCTTGACCTTGCGGTCGATGGTCTGGTCGGAGGACAGCAGGAAGTTCTTGGCGACCTGCTGGGTGATGGTCGACGCGCCCACCGGACGGCGGCCCGAGCCCATGTTCTGGATGTTGACGACGATGGCGCGGAAGAGGCCGGTCACGTCGACGCCGGGATGCTGGTAGAAATTCTTGTCCTCGGCCGAAAGGAAGGCGGCCTTCACACGGTCGGGGATAGCCTGGATCGGCAGGTAGAGACGGCGCTCGCGGGCATATTCGGCCATCAGCGCGCCGTTGCCGGCATGCACGCGCGTCGTGACCGGCGGCGCATAGCTGTTCAAGACCTCATAATCGGGAAGATCCTTGGTGACACTTCCGAGATAGAGCGCGACCGCCCCCGCCACCGCGAGGAAGAAGACGGCGCCAATCCCGAA
>CAMLOC010000768.1 GCA_946481465.1 uncultured Shinella sp.
AGATGGCGGGCGACAGGCCGTCGATCTGGTCGACGTCCGGCTTCTGCATCATCTCCAGGAACTGCCGTGCATAGGCCGAAAGGCTCTCGACATAGCGGCGCTGGCCCTCGGCATAGATCGTGTCGAAGGCGAGCGACGACTTGCCCGAGCCCGAAAGCCCGGTCATGACGATCAGCTTGTTGCGGGGCAGGTCGAGATCGATGCCCTTGAGATTGTGTTCGCGCGCGCCGCGAATGGAAATGGTCTTGAGTTCGCTCATCGTATCCAGCGTCAAAGGTCGTTGCGCATCTGTTTGGGGTCCGGCCCCTATGTAGGGACGGGATGGGCCATGTCCATGCGCGGGTCGGAGAATTCCGTGCCCGTTTCCGATTCGGTTGACAAGAGTGTAGGGAATTATTAGAACAAAAAAAGAACGAATTTTTGCAATTGATCTGTGGATTACCGCTCATGCGGGGCGGCGCCGGCGCGCGGCAGCTTATAAGATGCCGCATTCGTGTAGTGAAATGATGCCGGGCCGCTTGCGCCCGGCGGGACAACGGGAAGTACGGGTATGGCTGGAAGCGTCAACAAGGTGATCTTGATCGGCAATGTCGGGGCGGACCCGGAAATCCGGCGCACGCAGGACGGTCGGCCGATCGCCAACCTGCGCATCGCCACGTCCGAGACCTGGCGCGACCGCAACAGCGGCGAGCGCCGCGAGAAGACGGAGTGGCACAATGTCGTCGTCTTCAACGAGGGCCTCTGCAAGGTCGTCGAGCAATATGTGAAGAAGGGCGCGAAACTCTATATCGAGGGCGCGCTGCAGACCCGCAAGTGGCAGGACCAGACCGGCAACGACCGCTATTCGACGGAAGTCGTGCTGCAGGGCTTCAACTCGACGCTGACCATGCTCGACGGCCGCGGCGAAGGCGGCGGCGATCGCCGCGGCGGCAGCGACTTCGGCGGCGGCGCGCCGAACTACGACGACTACGGCTCGCGCCCGTCCCAGGGCGGCGGCGGTGGTGCAAGCCGTTCGGGCGGCGGCTCGCTCTCGCGCGACATGGACGACGACATCCCGTTCTGATCGTTCCCTTTTGCCTCTCGGCATGATCCGGGCGCGGACGCGAAAAGCGGTCCGCGCCCGCTTCGTTTTCGGGATGCCGATCGCTGCGCCTTCAGAGCGCGAAAGCGGACTTCACCCCGTCCACCACGAACTGTACCGCCAGCGCCGCGAGGATGACGCCGAGCAGGCGCGTCAGGATCGCGCGGCCGGTCTTGCCGAGGAAGCGGTCGATGCGCTCGGCGATGACCAGCGACAGGAACAGGATGACGAGGCAAAGCGCGATGACGCCGATAAGCGCGACGCGCTCGAGCGCCGAAGGGAAGGAGCCGGAGGTAAGGATCGTCGCGGAGATCGCGCCGGGGCCGGCGATCAGCGGCAGGGCGAGGGGGAAGACGGCGATGTTGTGGATGTGATCGCGGGTGATCGCCACCTCGCTGGTCTTCTCCTTCCGCTCGTTGCGGCGCTCGAAGATCATCTCGAAGGCGATCCAGAACAGGAGCAGGCCGCCGGCGATGCGGAAGGCGCCGATGGAGATGCCGAGCAGCGACAGCACGCCCGACCCCGTCAGCGCGAAGACGGCGAGGATGCAGAAGGCGATGAGCGAGCCGCGCAGCGCCACCTGCGTGCGCTGCGGGCGCGTCATGCCGACCGTGAGGCCGAGGAAGATCGGCGCCAGGCCCGGCGGATCGATGGTCACGAGCAGGGTCGTGATCGCATTGACCAGAAGATCGATGTTGAGCATGTCGGGCGTTCCCCTCGCCGTTGCGCGGCCGATTTGTCCCGGCCTTGTGCGGTTATTGTTAGGGGAGGGCGCCGTGCAAGGGAAGGGCGGCCGGACGTATGCGGCGCCATGGCCATGAAAATGCGCAAATCTGCGGATTTTACTTGGAAAAGCCTGTTCAAAACCCCCGGCGAAATTGGCGCTTCCAGCGCCGGTAGGCTATAAAATTCCCTTCTGATTCTGAACAACGATCGTGACCGAAATTGACAGAACAATCGACACCCGGCGGCAAGAACCCTCCCGGCATTGAGCCCATCTCCATCATCGAGGAAATGCAGCGGTCCTATCTCGACTACGCCATGAGCGTGATCGTGTCCCGCGCGCTGCCCGATGTGCGTGACGGCCTGAAGCCCGTTCACCGGCGCATCCTCTACTCGATGAGCGAGATGGGCGTCGACTGGAACAAGAAATACGTCAAGTCGGCGCGCGTGACCGGTGACGTGATGGGTAAATACCATCCGCACGGCGACGCCGCGATCTACGACGCGTTGGCGCGCATGGCGCAGGACTGGTCGCTCCGCCTGCCGCTGATCGACGGCCAGGGCAATTTCGGCTCCATCGACGGCGACCCGCCGGCGGCCCAGCGCTACACGGAATGCCGCCTGGAAAAGGCCGCCCATTCGCTGCTCGACGACCTCGACAAGGAAACGGTCAACTTCCGCGACAACTACGACGGCACGATGAGCGAGCCGGTCGTCGTTCCGGCGAAGTTCCCGAACCTGCTCGTCAACGGCGCGGGCGGCATCGCCGTCGGCATGGCGACGAACATTCCGCCGCACA
>CAMLOC010000769.1 GCA_946481465.1 uncultured Shinella sp.
GGTCTTCGCCGCCATGTCCGACAATATCGCCAAGAGCTGTCGGGAGAGCGTCGAGGCATGAGCAGCGTTCCCGCTTCCGGCGGGCGCGAAGGGGAGGGCGAACCGCCGCGGTCCGGGGCGGTGGCGCCGGCCGGCGACCTGCCGGCCGCTCCGCCCCCGCCTCCGCCGCCGATGGCCCCACCGCGCGCCGCCGCCTACATGGCCGCGTCCACCCTGCTTGCCATGACGCAGGGTTTTGGCCTGAACCTCGTCGCCGCCAACATCCCGCAGCTCCAGGGTCCTTTCGGCGCCACCGCCGCGGAGGCGACCTGGCTGGTGGCCGCCTACATGGCGCCGAACGCCTCGCTCTCGCTGGCGCTCATCAAGATCCGCAACCAGTACGGCTTGCGCCCCTTCGCCGAGCTCGGCATCGCCGTCTTCCTCCTCGTGTCGGTGGCGCATATCTTCATCACGGACCTGCAATCGGCCCTCGTGCTGCGCTTCTTCGCCGGCATTGCGGCCGCGCCGCTTTCCTCGCTCGGCTTCCTCTACATGCTGGAGGCCTTCAGCCCGGCGCGCAAGCTGACGATCGGCATCTCGCTGGCGCTGACCAATATCGGCCTTGCCGCCCCGCTCACCCGGCTGGTCTCGCCGGCGCTCATCGATCTCGGCGGCGTCCGGGCGCTGCTGCATTTCGAGCTGGCGCTCGCCATGCTCTCCTTCGCGGCGATCTACCTCCTGCCGCTGACGCCGCCGCCGCGGGTGAAGATCATCGAGAAGCTCGATATCGTCAGCTATCTCCTCATCGCCGTCGGCTTCGGCTCGGGCGCCGCCGTGCTCGTGCTCGGCCGGCAATACTGGTGGCTGGAGGCGCCCTGGATCGGCGAGTTGCTCGTCGTCATGGTGGGCATGCTCACCGTCGCCGCCGTCATCGAGCTCAACCGGGAGAAGCCGCTGATCGACCTGCGCTGGCTGTTCAGCCGGGAGGTACTGCACTTTGCCGCCGTGCTGGTGCTGTTCCGGCTGATGCTGGCCGAGCAGACCGCCGTCGCCGGCAATTTCTTCCAGATCACCGGCCTGCAGAACGACCAGCTCGCCGGGCTTTACGGCCGGGTCGCGCTCGCAACGGTGGTCGGCGGCCTCGTCTGCGCGGCCATCCTGAAGCCCGGCCGCGAGCCGGTTCTCCATATGGCGGCGCTGCTTTTGATCGGCGTCGGCGCCTTCCTCGACAGCCGGGCGACGAACCTGACGCGGCCGGAGCAGATGTATCTCAGCCAGGCGATGATCGCGGCGGGCGGCAGTCTGTTCCTGCCGCCGGCCATCGCCTCCGGCTTCACGCTGGCGCTGCGCAAGGGGCCGCAATACATCCTCAGCTTCATCGTCGTCTTCCTGGTGACGCAGAGCCTCGGCGGGCTTGCCGGATCGGCGCTGTTCGGCTCCTTCATCACGCTGCGCGAGAAATTCCACTCGAACATCCTCGCCGAGGCGATGACGCTGGCCGATCCGCTGGTGGCCGGCCGCGTGGCGCAGCTTTCCGCCGCCTATGGCCGCACGATCACCGACGCGGCCGTGCTGAAGGCGGAGGGCGTCGCGCTGCTCGGCCAGCAGGTGACGCGGGAGGCCAATGTGCTCGCCCACAACGACGCCTTCCTCGTCATCGCGCTGCTCGCCGTCGCCGCGGCCGCGGCGCTCGCCATCCACATGCTCTATATCCGTATCAGAGAGGCCGGCGCCCGCAAGGACGGGCCGGCGGCCGTTGAAGGTTGACCGAAATGAAGACTTACATCCGCAACACCGCCACCGCGCTCGCCCTCGTCCTCGGCGTCACGGGCATCGGCGCCGTGCTCTACGCCTGGCAGCTGCCGCCGTTTGCCAGCGACGTCCAGACGACGGACAACGCCTATGTGCGCGGCTACGTGACGCTGATCAGCCCGCAGCTCGCCGGCTATGTCACCGAGGTGTCCGTCAAGGATTACGAGACGGTCAAGGCCGGCGCGGTGCTCGCGCGGCTCGACGACCGCATCTTCCGCCAGAAGGTCGAGCAGGCCAAGGCCACGCTCGCCAGCCAGAAGGCGGCGCTCGCCAATTCCGAGCAGCAGGAGAACGCGGCGAAGGCCCGCATCGGCGCCAGCGAGGCGGCGCTCGACAGCGCGACCTTCGCCAAGCGCCGGGCGGAGGAGAACTGGAACCGTATCGAGGAACTGTCGGACAAGGGCATCGCCACCCAGAGCGACCGCGAGCAGAGCCGTACCACGCTCGACCAGGCCGAGGCCGCCATCGCGCAGGCGCAGGCCAATCTCGAAGTCTCCCGCCAGGACCTGCAGACGATCATCGTCGGCCGCGATTCCCTGCGCGCGGCGGTGGCGGGGGCGGAAGCCTCGGTGGAGCTCGCCAGGATCGACCTTTCCAACACCGTCATCACCGCCCCGCGCGACGGCGCGGTGGGCGAGGTGGGTGTCAAGCTCGGCCAGTATGTCGCCGCCGGCACGCAACTCATGGCCGTCGTGCCGCACGACACCTGGGTGATCGCCAATTTCAAGGAGACGCAACTCGCCTATATCCAGCCCGGCCAGAAGGTCGAGGTCAGTGTCGATGCGCTGAAGCACGCGGTGCTGACCGGCC
>CAMLOC010000770.1 GCA_946481465.1 uncultured Shinella sp.
GCCCCCTCATCCGCCTGCCGGCACCTTCTCCCCGCGGGGGAGAAGGGGAGATGGGTAGCGTCGAGTTCCATGGGCGAAGAAGGCCGCGGGCGGGCTATGACCAGCGCGCTTGGGCGGGCGGGGCGGCGGTTCGCAGGGGCTGCGTGCGCGTCTCGGCGGACCGGGCGGGTTTCGGCATGCCGGCGGGGGATGGCTTCTGCGGCGCGGGGTCTTGCGCCAGATCGTCAAGGAAGGTGTCGCACCAGGCGAAGACGTCGTTGGTGCGCAGCGTCTTCATCATGGCCTTCCAGCGTTCCCGGCGCTCCTCGACGGGCATGGCGAGGCTTCGGGCGATGGCGTCCGCGGTGCCCTCGACGTCGTAGGGATTGACGAGCACGGCCTCCTTCAGCTCCTGCGCGGCGCCGGCAAAGCGGGAGAGCAGCAGCACGCCGGGGTCTTCCTCGCTCTGGGCTGCGACGAATTCCTTGGCGACGAGGTTCATGCCGTCGCGCAGCGGCGTGACCAGCGCGAGCTTGGCCATGCGGTAGAGCCCGGCAAGCGCCGGGCGGCGCAGCGAGCGGTTGATATAGCGGATCGGCACCCAGTCGACCGTGCCGAGCGCGCCGTTCACCCGGCCGGCCTGCTCGGCGACGGCCCGCTGCATCGCCTCGTATTCCGGCACTTCGGACCGCGATTTCGGCGTGATCTGCAGCAGCGTCACCTTGCGCTGGCTGTCGGCATGGCGGTTGAGGAAGGATTCGAACGCGTCGATGCGCTGGGTGATGCCCTTGGAATAGTCCAGCCGGTCGACGCCGATGATCAGCTGCTTGCCGTCGAGGCTTTGCAGCATGCGCCGGTGCAGCGTGGTCTCGGCCGCCCGCTTGGCCAGCGCGGCGAAATCGTCCGTCTCGATGCCGATCGGATAGGACCTTGCGGTGAAGGTCCGTTCGCCGACGACGAAGCGGGCGGGATCGAGCCGCTTGCCGAGGCCGTGCCGCGACAGGCAGTCGGCGAAGTTCTCGCGGTCGTGCTCGGTCTGGAAGCCGATGACGTCATAGGCCGTCAGGCTCGTCAGGAGCGCCTCGTGCACGGGCATGGCGTGGAACACGTCCGGCGCGGGCCAGGGAATGTGCAGGAAGAAGCCGATCCGGTTGGTCACGCCCTGCCGGCGCAGTTCGGCGGCGAGCGGAATGAGATGGTAGTCGTGGATCCAGATCAGGTCGTCCTTCTGGATGAGCGGCAGGAGGCGGCTTGCGAAGAAGCGGTTCACGCGGAAATAGCCGGCCATCTCGCGCCGGCCGTATTCGGCCAGGTCCAGCCGGTAGTGGCAGATCGGCCAGAGCACCCGGTTTGCGAAACCCTGGTAATATTCCTCGACGTCGCGCTCGGTGAGGTCGGTCAGCGCATAGTCGATATTGCCCTCCTTCAGCATCTGCAACGGCCCGACGGCATCGTCCGCGCAGGAGCGGCCCGACCAGCCGAGCCACAGGCCGCCGCGCGCCTCGAGCGCCGTCTGGAGGGCGACGGCAAGGCCGCCGGCGGGCGCGGTGCCGCTCTTGTCGGGAATGGGAACGCGGTTGGAGACGACGACGAGACGAGCCATGAATTCGATACACCCTGCAGGCCGCGCCCTTCACGGCAATGAAGGCTGTGCGAGGGCGCGTTGAACCCGGAAAAGAGGAGTTTTGCGCCGGCGCACGGCGACGGCGGACTTTTTCGCAACAGGATGGTAACGGCCGGGGCGCGGGAAGGTTCCCTCCGCCGGCCGATATTGCCGCCTTCTATTCGATCCGCGCCAGCGCCTTGGGAACGCGGTAGGCGGAGCCGTCGTAGCGCAGCCGGTGCGTGGCCGTCGCCGTCGTCGCGGTGTCGTCGCACGCATCGTCCTTGCCGGCGGTGCTGACGGTCGTCGTGGTCTTCTCGCTCACCACGATGTCGGAAACGGCCGATCCGGGCGAGGGTTCCATCGACAGGGTGCGCTCGACGGCCTCGAATTCGCCGGCGCAGTTGGTGTCCCATTCCCCGCGGTTGCTCGCAACGACGATGTTGTCGAGCACGGGGCGGATGCGCCCGCCGTCGACAAGGAAGAGCCACAGCGTCGTTTCGCCGAAGGGATTGGGCCGCGAGCTGCCGTGGAGGGAAAGCCGCAGGCCGAAGGCCGTCCTGCCCGGGGCGAGGCGGTAGAGCGCCGTGTCGAGGGCGACATTCGAGATGTAGAGCGCGTCGTCGTTCATCAGCCCGGCAAGCCGCAGGCGCTGGCGGACGGCAAGGTCCCCGCTGCCGACGACGAGGAGTTCTATGTCGCCCGTATTGCCGTCGTCGGACTGCCCTTTCATCAGCGGCACGGCGACGAGGGTGAGGTCGGGGCGCGAGGGCCAGGTCCGGCAGACCATCGCATGCGGGTCGCCGTCCGCCGGCAGCCTGACGGTCGCCCCCTCGACGTCGAAAGTCCCGTCTCCGGTCGCCCGCGCCGCGGGATAAGCGTTCGCGATGATCGCCGCGCCCCCGGCGATGCAGGCGTCCGGCGCCGCCCGGACTTCCGGCGCGCCGAAGGCGAGGGCGGCGACGGCCAGTGCGGCGAGGGGGAAGGGGAGTTTCATGACGTCATCCGCAAGCCA
>CAMLOC010000771.1 GCA_946481465.1 uncultured Shinella sp.
ACGAGCATGGCATGCTTCCAGTCGCCGTCGTAAAAACCCCAGCCGAGGAAGGAGACGAGCGCCAGCAGGTGCACGGCCGGCGAATAGATCTGCGCGGCGCGGTCGGCGATGCGGCGATAGCGGGCCCGGCCCCCTTCTGCCGCCTCCATCAGGCCGATGACCTCCGACAGGAACGAATCGCGCGCCGTGGCGACGGCCTCGACGGTGAGCGAGCCGGTGAGGTTCATCGCGCCGGCTTCGAGACGCGTGCCCGGCCCGGCGGCGACGGGGTCGCTCTCGCCGTTGACGATCGAGCGGTCGATATCGCTAGCGCCCGCAAGGACGCGGCAATCGACCGGGATGCGCTCGCCGGCGGCGATGGAAAGGTGTTCGCCGGCGGCGACTTCCTCGACCGGCCGGTAGTCGCGGCTGCCGTCCGGCCGGATGACCATCGCCCCGCGCGGCGAAAGGCGGGCAAGGCCGGTGATGGCCGAGCGGGCGCGGTCGCGCATGACGTGGTCGAGCGTGCGGCCGATGAGCAGGAAGAACAGGAGGCTCACCGTCGCGTCGAACCAGGCATGCTCGGCGCTGTGCAGCGTTTCCCAGAGCGAGACGATATAGGACAGCGTGATGGCGAGCGCGATGGGCACGTCCATGTTGGTGCGGCCGTGGCGCAGCGCATTCCAGGCCGACTGGTAGAAGAAGCGGCCGGCATAGATCAGCGTCGGGCCGGCGATCAGCGCGGAGATCCAGTGGAACAGGTCGCGCGTCGCGGCTTCGGCGCCGGACCAGACGGAAACCGAGAGCAGCATGATGTTCATCGCCGCGAAGCCGGAGACGGCGACGGCGCGGATCAACTGGTTGCGCAGCCCATCGTCGCCTTCCGCCGCCAGCGCGAAGAGATGCGCGTCGTAGCCCGTGGCGCGGATGGCGGCGGCGATCTGCTGCGGGTCGGTGCGCAGACCCGCGACCTCCTCCTTCCAGACCACCGAGACGCGGCGGGTGGAGAGGTTGACGCGGGCGCGCTCGACGACCGGCAGCGCCTTCAGCGCGCCTTCGACGGTGGTGATGCAGGCGCCGCAATAGACGCCCGGCACGCTGAGGTCGCTCTGGCGCAGGCCCTCGCCAACCGGCCGGCTCGCCAACATCAGCTCCTCAGAGGAGGGCAGCGCCGCGCGCTGTGCGTCGACGGCGCCTTCCGTGCCGGGTGCGCAGCAGCTCATTTCGACCCTCCCGCAACGACGGTGCGCACGGTCTGGTGGAAGACCTTCTCGCCGTCCCGCTTCGTGCTGATATCGACGACCCACTGGCCGGCCGGCACGGCCCGGTCGGCCACGAACAGCCCCTCGCCCGCAGGCTCGAGTGCGACCGTGAAATCCTTGCGCTCGTCGACGGGCCGCTTGAAGACGGCCGAGACGTCGTCGGCGGCAAGGGGGACGCCTCCGGCATCGGTGACGCGGTAGGCGATGCGGCCCTCCTTCACGGTGAGGTCACCCTCGATGCCGCTGGCCGCCAGCGCCCGCGCCTCGGCCACCTTGCCGTTGAACTGCTGGCTGGCGACATAGGTGTTGGGAACGACGAGGCCGCTCCAGCTTTTCGAGGCGTTCCAGGCCATGACCAGGTTGACGGTGATGATCGTGCCGAAGAACAGCACCATGACGCCCGCCATGTGCCAGCCGGTGAAGACGAAACCCTGTTCCTTGCGTTCGATGGTCATCACTTTGCTCCCGGCGTGTTGAAATTGGCGGAGTAGGCTTCCCGCTCATGGCCCTGCCGGTCCTCGGCGATAATCTGGAAGCCTTCGGCCGCTTCCGCAAGCCGATCCTTCGGCAGGGTGACGAAAACACGCAGTGCCGTCACCTTGTCCGGATCGACCGGCACGTCGACGCTGCGCCCGTCGGCGCCGTCGTGGCCTGCGATCTTCATCGTGGCGCCCGGCATGCCCTCGATCGACACGGTGATGACGCGCGGCTCGGGAATCATGTTGAGCAGCTTCACCGCATAGCCGTTGCGGACCGAGCCGTCCGATTCGACGACGAACTGCGGGTTGCGGTCGTGGATGACGTTGAGGTCCAGCCGGTCGCGCGAGAGGAGCGCGAAGAGCAGCGCCAGGCCCGCCAGCGACCAGACGCCGAAATAGAGCAGCGTGCGCGGGCGGAAGATGATGCGCCAGTCGAAATGCCGGATCTTTTCATCGAAACGGCCCTCGGCATTGCGAACACGCTTCGGATCGACCGGCGCGGTGCCGCCGGCGGTGGCGAGCGCCATGTTGGCGGAATAATCCGACAGCGTGGCATAGGCGATGAGGCCGCGCTCCTTGCCGATCTTGTCCATCACATTGTCGCAGGCATCGATGCACAGGGCACAGGTGATGCATTCGAGCTGCTGGCCGTCGCGAATGTCGATGCCCATGGGACAGACGACGACGCAGGCATTGCAATCCACGCAGTCGCCGACGCTCTCGCCGGCGGCGATCGCCTTCTTGGCATGACGGGTGCGCGGCTCGCCGCGCCAGTCGTTATAGGTGACGACCAGCGAGCTTTCGTCGAGCATCGCCGCCTGGATGCGCGGCCAGGGGCACATATAGGTGCAGACCTGCTCGCGCATCAGCCCGCC
>CAMLOC010000772.1 GCA_946481465.1 uncultured Shinella sp.
CCATGAACAGTGACGTCATTGTCGAAGATCGTCGTCTGCTGCCCGGGGGCGCCGATCGTCGAATAGAGGTAGGCCGTCCCGGTCGCATCGCCGAACAAATTGTTGGTTGCGTGGGCGCCGGTGAACCAGAAGTTCGCGGCGGCATTCGATGCCGCCGACTCGTCGCCGATCACGCCATTCTGAATGTCATGGCCCGCCGACAGGATGACCGCGCCATATTGGTCGACGGACGCATTGCCAGCGAGCGTGAAGCCGAGGTCGGCGCCATTGCTGATAACCATGGTCAGCGCATCGTTCTTCGGCACCGCTACCAGATAGACCTTGTGCTGGTTGTCGACCGCGTTCGCGGCCGGGCCGCCGATGTCGCCGCTGACGGCAACGCCATTGGCATCGTCGGTACCGGTCGTAACCTCGATGTCGAACAGACCGTCGGCGGAAAAGCTGATGGTTGCGGCTTCGGCGCCGACCAGGGCGGCAGATCCGTTAACGGTGATCGTACCGCTATGCTGCACGCGCGGCGCAACCAGCGCTACATAACTGGAGTTCGAGGACGACGGAACGCCAGACGTGACCATCTGCGCACTGATCGCGCCGCCGCTGACGATCCCGGCATCCGGATTCAACGCCTGGCCGAAGCTGACGCTGTTTTCCGTCCCCCAATTGGTGATGAAGCCATTGGCGCTGAAAGCGATGGGCAAGGCGCTGACGACCAGCGAGCCGACGCTGAAGCTGCTGCCGCCGCCGAACACGAAGCCGCCCGGCGCGTAGAAATAGACGCTGCCCTGCTGGAGGCCGCCGACCCGCGCGCGGACCGTTCCGTCCATTTGGATGGCGCGGGCGGCGCTGGCGGAATTGATATTGTTGAGGACTGCGAAATTGCCGCTGCTGGTGAAGGTCGCGGTCGTGCCGCCGTTCTGGAAGAGGATGTTGGAAGTCGTGTTGGTGGCGTTATCATTGGGTGTCCAGTTGATCACGCTCTGGCCGGTATTCAGCGTGATTGTCGTCGTCCCCACGCCATCGGCGATATTGGCGCTGCCGCCGCCATTGACGGCGAACGATCCCGACCCATTGAAGCTCTGCGCGGCGGCCGGCGTCGCCCCGACGGCCAGCACCGTCGCCAGTGCAATGACGGAGCAGCTCGGGCGGCTGCGGCGGCTGTGCAGTGCGGTACGCGGCATGGGTCAGCTCCAGGGCAACAGGCGGGAGGTAAGGGTCAGGAGGAAGCGCGGATCGGGCCGACGTCTTTCGTCCGAGAGTCCGACTTCCTTGAGCGGGATTCCTATCGCGGCATCGATCGCCAGGCGGTCGCCCAGCGTTCCGCGAAACCCGCCGCCCACCGATGTCAGGCGGCGGGGGTCGTGGAAATGGGCGCCGGGGATGTCCTCGAGCTGGTGCCCGCGGCTCCATGTCCAGGCGACATCGCCGAAAAGATAGGGTTGCACGAAGAGTTGAGCCTTGCGCATCGCGTTCAGCCGCGGGCCGCGCAGCTCGACGGCCACGCCGGCGCCGCTGTCGCCGGTCAGCACCGATGGGTCATATCCGCGGCCAATCGTGTAATTGCCGGCCGTGAACTGCTCGAACGGAAGCAGCTTGTCCGGGCTGTACTGTGCGCGCGGACTGACCGCGACCGCCAGGGAATTGAAAATGCCGACCTCGGCCGTGCCGTTGAACCGCACCAGTGTCGCCGTTGGATCGGCCTCGTTGTTGCTCTGCGGGATCGACCCGTCGAGGCAGCGGTTGCCGGTCTGTGTGCAGGATTCGCTGGCATTGAAGATGTCGATGCCGCGGCGCACCTCTACCGTGCCACCGACACGCCACTTGGGCCGTCGCGATCTCAAGTCGACCGCGTCGAAATCGGCACGTGCCCAGAGCACGCGGAGCCGGTCGCGGAACAACGGACCGAAGAAGTCCGTCCGCTGATTGACGAAATCCAGGCCTACCCCGATCGACAGGTTCTTCTCCTGGGTACGAAGCAGCGGATAGGCGAGCCCCAGGGTGGCGAAAATGGTGCGCGCCTTCAGCTCCGGGTCGTCGGGATTGATGAGGACATCGGGCTTGGTCCAGGCGAACGTCACCTGCGTGTTGACGGTCAGGCCCTCGTTGCCGGGCCGGAAGCTGTGACCGCCCTGCAGGATATGCTGCTCTTTGAAATCGCTGGTCGCATAGTAGGAGACGAAGGTTTCGTCGCCGAGGCCGGTCAGGCCGAAGGCCTGGGCGCGCAACTGTCCGCCCCAGCGGCCGGTCTCGTCGGACGCGAGGTTGGAAACCATCGCTTCGACCGAATAGGCGCGGCGGATGACCGAGACCTCGCCGACGAGCTCGCCCGGGCCCGTCCCGGCGGGTTTGAGGACGAGCTGGACGTTATAGCCCGGCAGGTCGCGTGCCAGCAGCAGGTAGCGCTCGGCGCGATAGCGGTCGAAGATCTCATCCTCGGTCAGCTTGTGCAGATAGCCGGCCAGCTTGGCTTCGGCCCCGCCGGTTTCGCCACGGGCGCGGATGGTCGTGACCCGCGCGTAGAGCAGCTCGAGGCGGACCTGGCCGTTCTCGATGCGCTGGGTCGGCACCTGCACCGCGGCCAGAAATCCCTTGTT
>CAMLOC010000773.1 GCA_946481465.1 uncultured Shinella sp.
CACACGCTCACGCTGGAGTTGTTCCGGAAGCGGCACCCCGCCCCGCCACGTCGTCCATCCCGCGATCCTCATAGTCGCGAGCCCCTCTCTTGTTGCATTGTCCGCGGCCTCAGGCAACATCCTTTGTGACGGCGGGAAGCACGAGCCGTGCCAGAAGCCCGCCGCGGGCCCCGCGCGAAAGCCCGAAGGTTCCCTGGTATTCCGAGGCGATCTCGCTGACGATGGAAAGGCCGAGCCCGGTGCCCGGCTTGCTCTCGTCCAGCCGCTTGCCGCGCTTCATCGCCTCGCGGATTTCGTCCGGCTCCAGCCCCGGCCCGTCGTCCTCCACCTCGATGACGATCCAGTTCCGGCGCGCGTCGTCGTTGCCGCGCACCTCGGCCGGCGCCATGGAGGCGCGCACGGCCACCGTCGTGCGGGCGTAGCGCGCGGCGTTCTCCAGGAGGTTGCCGACGGTCTCCTCGACGTCCTGCTGCTCCATCGCCAGCACCAGCCCCGGCGGATCGACGCGCAGCGGAAACTGCCGCTCGGCATTGAGCCGCCGCATCACGCGCACCAGCCGCTCCAGCACGGCCTGCGCCTCGGTGCGCGCCAGTACGGATTCACGCTGGGCGGCGATGCGGGCGCGGTTGAGATAGGATTGCACCTGGCTCTGCATGGCCTCGGCCTGCGTCTTCACGAGATCGCCCTGCGGCGCGGATATCAGGCGCGATTCGTTGAGCAGCACGGCGATCGGCGTCTTCAGCGAATGGGCGAGGTTGCCGACCTGCATGCGCGCCCGCTCGACGATGCGCCGGTTGCTGTCGATCAGCGCATTCACTTCGCTCGCCAAGGGCAGGATTTCCCTTGGAAAATCGCCGTCGAGCTGCTCGCTCTCCCCCGCGCGGATCTTCTCCAGCGCCTTGCGCGCCCGGTCGAGGGGCTTCAGGCCGATGAGGATCGCCGCCGCGTTGAGGAGCAGGCTGCCGACACCGAAACCGGCGAGCGCGATATAGAGGCTGCCGGAAAAGTCGTCGATGTCACCCTCCAGCACATCGCGGTTGCCGACGACACGGAAGCGCGCCGTGCGCCCCTCGTCGTCGAGCACCACTTCCGTCTCGCCCACCTCCACCTCGTTACCGAAGGAATCGATGGTCGTGTAGAAGCGCTCGTAGCGCGTGTCGAAGGGAATGCTGTCCGTATCGGGAATGGGAATGCTGCCCGTGCCGAGCGAGGAGGAGGTCAGCGTCTCGCTCGCCAGCGCCCCGCCGATCGGCTCGACCACCCAGTACCAGCCCGATTGCGGCTGGAAGAAGCGCAGGTCCCCGAGCTGCGGCGTGCCGGTCAGCCGCGTCTCCTCGTCCGCCGAGACGGAGTTGATGACGTTGTAGAGCTGCGCGCGCAGCAGATCGCGAAAGCTCTTTTCCGCGCTCTGGCGGTAGAGGGTCGAGATGACGACGGCGATGACGATGAGCGCGACCGCCGCCCACAGCGAGGCGAGAAGAAGGACGCGGAAGGTGAGCGAGCGGGAGCGCCTGGCGTTATTTGCCATTGGCGGGGGCTTGCATCCGGTAGCCGAGGCCGCGCACGGTCTCGATCAGGTCGACGCCGATCTTCTTGCGCAGGCGCCCGACGAAAACCTCGATCGTGTTGGAATCGCGGTCGAAATCCTGGTCGTACATGTGCTCGACCAGCTCGGTGCGCGACACCACCTCGCCCATGTGATGCATGAGGTAGGAGAGCAACCGGTATTCGTGCGAGGTCAGCTTCAGCGTCTCGCCGTTGACGGTCGCCTTGGAGCCCTTCGTGTCGAGCCGCACCGGCCCGCAGACGATGTCGGGGCTTGCATGGCCCGCCGCGCGGCGGATCAGCGCCCGGATGCGCGCCAGCACCTCCTCGACATGGAAGGGCTTTGCGACATAGTCGTCGGCGCCGGCGTCGATGCCGGCCACCTTGTCGCTCCAGCGGTCGCGCGCCGTCAGGATCAGCACCGGCATCTTGCGGCCGTTCTCGCGCCATTTCTCCAGTACGGTCACACCGTCCATGTTCGGCAGGCCGATATCGAGGATCACCGCATCATAGGGTTCGCAATCGCCGAGATAGTGTCCCTCCTCACCGTCGAAAGCCTGGTCCACGACATAGCCGGCTTCCTTGAGCGTATCCGTCAGCTGACGATTGAGGTTCTGGTCGTCCTCGACAACGAGTATGCGCATGTATCAACCCTGTTTCTCTTCGGCTTCAGCCTGTCTAGCCTAGCGGCGACGCGCGGCCTGTTCAACACATGTCGAGGAGAGTTCGGAACAGTAATCGGAGGGACCGCGGATCTGCGTGCAGCTGTCAGAAATCCATGGGGATCCTGAGCTTCACCTTCTTCGGCCGCCCGTTCGGCTTGACCACGAGCACAGTCACGCGGCAGATCGGCTTGCCGCTGCGCGCCGGCTGGACGGACAGAAGTTCGCCGCCCGTCATGGCGAGCGCCTGCTCGACGGCCTTGTCACAGGCGCCGCGCGCCTCTGTGACAGCCGCCTTGGGCGCATAGGTTGCGGCGTCGGGCAACGGGTCCGATGGGGAAACCATCAGTCCTGTCGCCATCAATGCCGTTACGAGATACGAT
>CAMLOC010000774.1 GCA_946481465.1 uncultured Shinella sp.
ATGCGCCTTTCGGTGCAGCCGGTGACCGAGGAGGAGTGGATCGAGGTCTGCCGCATGGGCGGCCTCGACACGCCGCCGCGCTGATGGCTCGCCGGGCGATGCTCCGGTGAAGACGGATCCCGAGGTCTTCATCCGCGACAATACGGGCGTTCTCTCCCCGCCCCATGTGCCGGAGGTGAGGCTGCGCCTTGCCACCGAGGCGCACGACCTCTGGCTGAAGACCGAGGAGGAGCTGGAGGAGATCGGCCTGCCGCCGCCCTTCTGGGCCTTCGCCTGGGCGGGCGGGCAGGGGCTTGCCCGCCATGTGCTCGACCATCCCGCGCTGGTGGCCGGCAAATCGGTGCTGGATTTTGCCAGCGGCTCCGGCCTCGTCGCCATCGCGGCGCGGCTTTCCGGCGCTGCCGCGGTGCTGGCGGCCGATATCGATCCCTGGAGCAAGACCGCCGTCCGCCTGAATGCCGCGCTCAACGGCGTCGAGATCGCCCATACGTCGGAAAACCTGATCGGCCGGGACGAAAGCTGGGATGTCGTTTTGGCCGGCGACGTCTTCTATGATCGCAGCTTCGCGGAGGTGCTCCTGCCCTGGTTTTCGGCGCTTGCGGCGCGGGGCGCCGTGGTGCTCGTCGGTGATCCCGGCCGGGCCTATTGCCCGCGCGAGCGCATGGAGGCGCTCGCCACCTATGTGGTGCCGGTGACGCGGGCATTGGAAGACAGCGAGGTCAAGAAGACCACGGTCTGGCGCTATCGCGCGCCAGGCGTGTGACGGTCTTTACGACCGTCAGAATCCCGGGCGAATGACGCAGACGCCGGCTTCCCATGAGCAGTCGTTCTGCCCCGGCGTCACCACGATGACCTTTCCACGGTTCTCGACGAGGGGCGCATCGACCCGGTCCTCGTAGTAGCGGTTCCTGTCGACATAGAAGTAGATGCCGTTGCCCGGATCGCGATAGGCCGAGATGGCGCCGCCGTAGAAATTGCGGTCCTTGCGCCAATGGCGATCGCGGTGTCGTTCCACGCGGCGGTCGTCACGATAACGGTCGCGCGGACGCCATTCGCGTCGCTCGATGCTGCGACCGATGAAGCTGCCTTTCGACCAGTCCGCATCGGAATTGTCCGACCAGCCGACATCGGGGCTGCGGTCGCGGGCCGCGGCGGCCGTCATGCCGCCGGCCGCGAGAGCGACCGCAAGCGCTAGAACTTTGGTCGCATGGGACGCTGAAAACAGAGTCATTCTGTCCTGCCTTCCGGATTACGCTTAACAGATCCTTAACGGCAAGATGGGGCAGCGCCCGGCAAAAGTCACGGATTTGGTTATGAATTTTCCAGTTATCGTTAATTGGCGGAATGCGTCCCGGAATGGCGCAAACGCGGTAGGCCGCTTAATCGATTAAATTCATTTTGCACTGCAAGAAGGCTTGTGGTTCCGCGTTCCGGTGATTAAACGTCGCAATCACTGCATTGTGCACAACATACTGCAATTCCGGAGAAAATTTGTCCAGTTTATGGCTCTCCGGGGTTCCGTGAGGTTCAGATGGCGAATGTCACTCGAAGCCGGCCGCTCTCGCCGCATCTCCAAGTCTACAAGCCGATCCCGACGATGGTCATGTCCATCGTGCATCGCATAACCGGTGCCGCCCTTTACTTCGGCACAGTGCTCGTCGCCTGGTGGCTGATCGCCGCCGCCTCCGGCGAGGCCTATTTCGATTGGGTCAACTGGTTCTTCGGCACGCTGATCGGCCGCCTCGTGCTCTTCGGCTATACCTGGGCGCTGATGCACCACATGCTGGGCGGTCTTCGCCACTTCATGTGGGACATGGGCCGCGGCTACGAGAAGCACTTCAACACCAAGCTCGCCATCGTGACCCCGTTCGTCTCCGTCGCCCTGACGGTGCTGGTCTGGATCATCGGCTACCTGGCCCGCTGAGGAGAGTTCCATGGATATGCGCACCCCCCTCGGCAAGGTCCGCGGCCTCGGTTCGGCAAAGGACGGCACGGAGCATTTCTGGCGCCAGCGCCTGACGGCCGTCGCCAACGTTCCGCTCCTCCTGTTCTTCGTCGGCTTCCTGATCTGCTATAACGGCGCCTCCCATGCGGAGGTCACGGCGGCCCTGTCGAACCCGATCGTCGCCGTCCTCATGGGCCTCGTCGTCGTCTCCGGCCTCATCCACATGAAGCTCGGCATGCAGGTCATCATCGAGGACTACGTGCACGCGGAAGGCGTGAAGATCGCGCTCCTCATGCTCAACACCTTCTTCGCGATCCTGGTCGGCGGGCTCTGTCTTTTCGCCGTCCTCAAAATCGCCTTCGCAGGATAATCCATCATGGCAGCGATCTCTTCCCCGGCGGCCAACGGCAAGGCCTATACCTATGTGGACCATTCCTTCGACGTGATCGTCGTCGGTGCCGGCGGCGCGGGCCTGCGTGCCACGCTCGGCATGGCCGAGCAGGGCCTCAAGACGGCCTGCATCACCAAGGTCTTCCCGACGCGCTCGCACACCGTCGCCGCCCAGGGCGGCATCGCCGCCTCGCTCGTCAACATGACGCCCGACTGCTGGCAGTGGCACCTCTACGACACCGTCAAGGGCTCC
>CAMLOC010000775.1 GCA_946481465.1 uncultured Shinella sp.
TTCTCGGCGAACTCCTGATGGTCGGCCCCGGCGCCGGCGGCAATGCGACGGCCTCGGCCGTGCTCGGCGATATCGCCGACATTGCCAAGAGCCGCCCGGGCGCGCAGACCGTTCCGGCGCTCGGCCGCCCGGCCGCCTCGCTCCAGCCCTATACGCGCGCGCAGATCCGCAAGCATCACGGCGGCTACTTCATCCGCCTCTCGGTGGAAGACCGCACAGGCGTCTTCGCCAGTATTGCCCGGCACATGGCGGAAAACGGCATCTCGCTGGAATCCATCGTGCAGCGCGCGCAGTCGACGACCGAATCGACCGACCCGAAGACCATCATCCTCGTCACCCACGCGACGATGGAGGATTCCGTCCGCAAGGCCGTGGCCTCCATCAAGGGCGAGGGCTATCTCGTCGGCGAACCGCAGGTCATCCGCATCGAGCGGCCGAAGGCGGCTTGATCTTTTCGCTTCTTCGGCGTGGCGTGGTATCAAGGGATTGATGAACCTCGCCACACCCACCCCCGTCATCCTCGGGCTTGCCCCGAGGATCCATGCCTCACCGGCGACGGTGGATCCTCGGGTCAAGCCCGAGGATGACGAAGGAGAGGATTTCGAGGGAGAGGTCTTCGCGACTTTGTCTGCAGTCTGCTTGCCGGAGCCGCCATGAGCATGCTGGAAAACGCCGATCCCGTCAGCCGGGCCTTCCTGAATGTCGAGCGCTCGGTGACCGGCCAGCGCTGGGTGGCGCGGCTCGACCAGGCGGGGGAGAACCGGGCGCTGGCGATGAGCCAGAGCCACGGCCTGCCGGACCTCATCGCGCGCGTCCTGGCCGGGCGCGGCGTCGCCTTCGAGACGGCGCTCGAATTTCTCGACCCGACGCTGCGCCGCCTGATGCCCGAACCCTACAGCCTGATGGACTGCGAGGCGGCGACCGAAAGGCTGGCGCTGGCCATCGAACGGCGCCAGCGCGTCGCGATCTTCGGCGACTACGACGTCGACGGCGCCTCCTCCTCGGCGCTGCTCTATCGTTTCCTCGCGCATTTCGGCGTGCAGGCGGAAATCTACATTCCCGACCGCATCTTCGAGGGCTATGGCCCGAACCCCAACGCCATCGCCCAGCTCATCGAGCGCGGCGCCGAGCTGATCGTCACGGTCGACTGCGGCTCGACCAGCCACGAATCGCTCGCCGTGGCGAAGGAGCGCGGCATCGACGTGGTCGTCATCGACCACCACCAGGTGGGCGAGGCGCTGCCGCCGGCCCATGCGCTGGTCAACCCGAACCGCGAGGACGACCTGTCGGGGCAGGGGCACCTGTCGGCCGCCGGCGTCGTCTTCCTCGTGCTGGTGGCCCTGCAGCGGCTATTGCGCGCGCGCGGCGATGCGCGTGCGGCCGGCTTCGACCTGCTCGCCATGCTCGACCTCGTGGCGCTCTCCACCGTCTGCGACGTCGTTCCCCTGAAGGGGCTCAACCGCGCCTATGTGGTCAAGGGCCTCGTCGCTGCGCGTCATCTCGGCAATGCGGGGCTTACCGCGCTCCTGAAGCAGGCGGGCATCGGCGGGCCGGTGACGCCGTACCATCTCGGATTCCTCGTCGGCCCGCGCATCAATGCCGGCGGGCGCATCGGCGATGCGGCGCTCGGCAGCCGGCTTCTCACCATCGACGAGCCGGGCGAGGCCGAGCGAATTGCAAAGCAGCTCGATGACCTCAACCGCGAGCGCCAGGCCATGGAGGCCGCCATGCTGGCCGAGGCGGAAGCCGAGGCGCAGGCGGAATACGGCACCGGGGAAAGCGCCTCCGTCATCCTGACGGCCCGCGAGGGCTGGCACCCGGGCGTCGTCGGCCTGCTCGCCTCGCGCCTGAAGGATCGCTTCCGCCGCCCCGCCTTCGCCATCGCCTTCGACCCCTCCGGCAAGGGCACCGGTTCCGGCCGCTCGATCAGCGGCTTCGATCTCGGCCGCATGGTGCGCGCCGCCGTCGACGAGGGCATCCTCGTCAAGGGCGGCGGCCATGCCATGGCGGCGGGGCTGACGGTGGAGCGGTCTCATCTCGGCCGCCTGCGCGGCTTCTTCGAGGAACGCGCCGCGCGCGCGGTGCGCGATCTGGTGGCCGTGGAAACGCTGAAGATCGACGGCGCGCTCAGCGCCAGCGGCGCGACGCTGGCGCTCGCCGACCAGCTCGAACAGGCCGGCCCCTACGGTTCCGGCCATCCCCAGCCGATCTTCGCGCTGCCGGCCCACCGGATACGCGATGTCCGGCCCGTCGGCGTCAATCACCTGCGCCTCGAGCTCGAGGGTCCCGATGGCGGCCGTCTTGGCGCCATGGCCTTCCGCGCGGCGGAAGCCGATCTCGGATTGTTCCTGATGAAGCAGCGCGGGCAGGCGGTGCATGTCGCCGGCACGCTTTCCGCCGATAGCTGGCAGGGCAGCCGGCGCATACAGTTCCGCGTGCTGGACGCCGCAAAGGCGTTCTGACGGGGCGGTCTCGATTGCATCATGGAGAAGGGGTGGCACGCCCTAGGGGAGTCGAACCCCTCTTTTCAGAATGAAAATCTGACGTCCTAACCGATAGACGAAGGGCGCGTGCGGTGGGCGTCTT
>CAMLOC010000776.1 GCA_946481465.1 uncultured Shinella sp.
GCCGTGCAGGCGCTCTACCAGATGGATATCGGCGGCAGCGGCGTGTTGGAAGTCGTCGCCGAATACGAGGCGCATCGTCTCGGCCAGGAGGTCGACGGCGATACCTACCTCAAGGCGGATGCCTCCTGGTTCCGTTCCATCGTTTCGGGCGTGGTGCGCGACCAGCGCCTGCTCGACCCGATGATCGGCGCCGCCCTGCAGGACGACTGGGCGCTGTCCAGGCTCGATTCCACCGTGCGCGCCATCCTGCGCGCGGGGACCTTCGAGCTGAAGGAGCGCAGGGACGTGCCGGTTGCGGTGATCGTCACGGAATATGTCGAGATCGCCAAGGCGTTCTTCGAGGACGAGGAGCCGAAGCTGGTGAACGCGGTGCTCGACCGCATCGCCAAGCAGCTTCGGCCGGATACACGCAAGTAAGACGGTAGGTGGCATGAGCACGGGCACGGTCGAAGGTCTTGAACGGGAACTTTCGGCCGCGCGCCGTAACGTGTTCCTCCTGATGATCGCGCAGGCGCTGCTCGCCTCCGCCGGGCCGATCGTCTTTTCCGTCGGCGGCCTTGCCGGCTACAACCTGCTTGGCGCGGACAAGTCGCTCGCCACCGCGCCGCTGACCGGCTTCAATGTCGGCGTGGCGCTGGGCGCCGTGCTCGTCGCCATCGCGGCCCGCATGCTCGGCCGCACCTACGGCTTCATCGTCGGGGCGCTGATCGGCGCGGGCGGCGGGCTCATCGCCGCCATCGCGCTTTTCCGCGGCGATTTCTGGCTCTTCGCCCTCGGCTTCGTGCTCGTCGGCATTTCCAGCGGTTTCGCCCAGAAGATCCGTTTCGCGGCGGCCGATGCCTCGCCGTCCTTCTACAAGCCGCGCGCCATTTCCTGGATTCTCGCCGGCGGCGTCATCTCCGCCGTGCTCGGCCCGCAGGTCGTCATCCTCACCAAGGACCTGTTCGAGCCGGTGCTGTTTGCCGGCGCCTTCGTGGCGCTGGCGCCGCTCTGCCTCGCCGCGATCGGCCTCTTCCTGTTCCTGCGCCTGCCGGACCACAAGGCGGCGGCCGTGGCGACGGGCGAGGCGGCGCGGCCGCTCGGCGAGATCGTGCTGACCCAGCGCTTCCTCACCGGCATGGTCTGCGGCATCTCCTCCTACGCGCTGATGACCTTCATGATGACCGGCGCCCCGCTCGCCATGGTCATCGGCTGCGGCTTCTCGCCGGAGCTGGCGACGCTCGGCATCCAGTGGCATGTGCTGGCCATGTTCGCGCCGAGCTTCTTCACCGGCATGCTGATCCAGCGCTTCGGCACGGAGAAGGTCGTCGCCGCGGGCCTCCTCATCCTCATGGCCTGCGCGGTGGTCGCCCATGCCGGCATCGCGCTGTGGAATTTCTGGGGCGCGCTGATCCTGCTCGGCATCGGCTGGAACTTCGGCTTCATCGGCGCCACCGCCATCGTCGCCTCCAGCTACAAGCCGCACGAGGCCGACAAGGTGCAGGGCTTCCACGACATCATCCTGTTCGGCACGGTGGCGCTCGCCTCCTTCTCGTCGGGCAAGGTGTTCAACGCCTATGGCTGGCAGACGATCAACCTGATGTTCTGGCCGATCACCGGGGTGAGCCTCGTTCTCGTTCTTCTCCTGCTTTTGCGCAGCCGCCGCCAGGCCGCCTGAGCCCGGCCGTCGACCGACGCCGAAAAATCCAGCGCAGCGCATCGCTTGCCGCAGTGCGGCGGCTTGACGCAACCGATTCGCAAACGCACTCTGGCCTCGCGCCGGCCCCCGTCTTGTGAGGAGGCAAACGGGAGCGGACGCATATCGGCTGCGGGGAGAGGACCCCGCCGCCTCCAAGGAGGACAGAGCGAAATGACCATATTGTTGGGCGTTATCGCATGCGGGTTGCTCTCGGTGGTCTATGCCATCTGGGCGACACGGTCGGTGCTTGCCGCCGATCAGGGGAATGCCCGCATGCAGGAAATTGCAGGCTATATCCGGGAAGGGGCGCAGGCCTATCTCACCCGGCAGTACAAGACCATTGCCATTGTCGGGGTCGTCGTCTTCGTCGGCACCTGGCTGCTGCTTTCCGCCACGGCCGCCATCGGGTTCCTGATCGGCGCCGTTCTCTCGGGTGTCGCCGGTTTCATCGGCATGCATGTGTCCGTCCGCGCCAATGTGCGCACGGCGCAGGCCGCATCCGTCAGCCTGTCCTCCGGTCTCGACATCGCCTTCAAGTCGGGCGCGATCACCGGCATGCTCGTCGCCGGCCTCGCGCTGCTCGGCGTGTCGATCTACTATTGGGTCCTCACCGGCCTGCTCGGTCAGGAGCCGGCCTCGCGTGAGGTCATCGACGCGCTCGTCGCGCTCGGTTTCGGCGCCTCGCTGATCTCCATCTTCGCCCGTCTCGGCGGCGGCATCTTCACCAAGGGCGCCGACGTGGGCGGCGACATGGTGGGCAAGGTCGAGGCCGGCATCCCCGAGGATGACCCCCGCAACCCGGCCACCATCGCCGACAACGTGGGCGACAATGTCGGCGACTGCGCCGGCATGGCGGCCGACCTGTTCGAAACCTACGTCGTCACCGTTGGTGCGACCATGGTGC
>CAMLOC010000777.1 GCA_946481465.1 uncultured Shinella sp.
AAGATCGACGCTGCCGGCTCCCATGAACCGCAGAAGCCGGCACCGGTCGATATCGCCGCGCTCGCCCAGCAGCTCACCGCCGACCGCGTGCCGGCCGCCGCCGAGGCCGGCATCGACCTCGGCTATGAGGGGGGCGGCCCGGCCCTCGCCCGCGCCGAGCCGCTGCTTTTCGGCGAACTCCTGCGCAACCTCGTGGAGAACGCCCTGGCCTATGCGGGGAGCGGGGCGGAGGTGACGGTTCGCGTGCGCCGCGAGGCGGGCGCCGTGCTTTTGAGCGTGGAGGACAACGGCCCCGGCATTCCCCCGGGGCGCCGCAACCTCGTACGCCAGCGCTTCTTGCGCGGCGAGCATCGCGATGCGCCCGGCATGGGCCTCGGCCTGCCGATCGTGGAGGAGATCGCCGGCCTGTTCGACGCGACGATGGCGCTGGACAGCGGCGCGAACGGGCGGGGCCTCTGCGTGACGATCCGCTTCCCGGCAGCCGACGACAGCTAGGACTGCCGCACCGGCGGGAGCATCGAGTGTGCGGCAGGGCAGCCATGCGAAGCCGCCATGGCTGACCGGTTGTTCATTCCGGCAATACATAGTAAGCTCCCCTTACAATAAGCCAGAAAGCGAACATGTCCTCTCGACCCGATCCCGATGCCCTCGGTTTCGTCCTTATCGACGTTGCCCGCATGCTGCGCAGCGCCTTCGAGCGCCGCATCGCCACCGCCGGTCTCGGCCTCACGCCGGGCGAGGCGCGCACCCTGGTGCGCATCGCCACGCTGGAGGGCAGCCGCCAGCTCGAGATCGCCCAGCGCATGGGCATCGAGCCGATGACGCTCTCGACCTATCTCGACCGCCTGCAGAGCCTCGGCTACGTCGAGCGCCGCCCCGATCCGGCGGACCGCCGGGCCAAGCTGATCTTCACCACCCCGGCCGCGGGCGCCCTCATCGCCAATATCCGCACCGAGCAGATCGAACTGATGGAGCAGGTGACGAGCGGCATCGGTCCGCAGGAGCTGGAGCTGATGCGCGACCGGCTGAAGCGGTTGCGCGCGAACCTCTTCGCGCTGGAGGAGGACAGCGCCGCCCCGACACTGGCCAAGGAAGCCGGCCGATGACGGCGCCGCGCATGAGCGAACGCCGCACCAGCATCATCGCCGCCTTCCTCGTCGCGCTCGGTCCTGTTTCCATGGCGCTCTACACGCCGGCCATGCCCGAACTGGTGCGCGCCTTCTCCTCGACCGAATCGGCGATCAAGCTGACGCTCTCGCTCTATTTCGCCGGCTTCGCGCTGTCGCAGCTCGTCTCCGGCACCCTGTCGGACGTGCTCGGCCGGCGCAAGACCACGCTGATCTTCATGGCCATCTATCTCGCCGGCAGCGTGACGGCGGCCTTCGCGCCGAGCGTCGGCGTGCTCCTGGCCGGCCGCCTCGTGCAGGGCATCGGCGCGTCCGTCGGCATGACGGTCTCGCGCGCCATCGTGCGCGACCAGTTCACCGGCACCGAGGCCGCCCGCATCATGAACATGGTCGGCATGATGCTCGCCATCGGCCCGGCCGTCTCGCCGACGCTCGGCGGCTTCGCGCTCGGCCTGTTCGGCTGGCAGTCGATCTTCTTCCTGATGGTGGGTTTCGCGCTCACGGCCTGCGGCGCGGTCTATTTCTGCATGGCCGAGACCACGGTGCCGGATCCCGCCAAGGGTCGCGTCGGCCCGATCCTTGCCGCCTACGGCACACTTGCCACGAGCCCTCGCTTCGTTTCCGCCACGCTCGTCATGGCCGGCGCCGTCGGGGCGCTCTACGGGCAGGCGACGATGCTGCCCTTCGTCCTGATCGGCACGGTCGGCCTGACGCCGACCGAGTTCGGCGTCGGCATGCTCATGCAGTCGGGGTTCTTCTTTGCCGGCACGGTCTGCGTGCGCCTTCTGATGCGCACGGTCGCGCCGGCCCGGATCGTTCCGCCCGGCCTCTGTTTCATCGGCATTGCCAGCGTCCTGATCGCGCTCGCCTCGCATCTCATGACGCCGAGCTTCCTCAGCGTCATGGGCCCGGTCGGCCTCTATGCCTTCGGCATCGCCTTCGTCATGCCCTACATGATGACGGCGGCCATGGAGCCGTTCCCCGAGATCGCCGGCTCGGCCTCCGCCGCCATGGGCTTCATCCAGATGGGCGCCGGTTTCCTCGCGGGCCTGCTGGCGGCCGCCATCGGCCTGCCGCTCTTCGCCTTCGGCACGATCATCCCCGTCATGGGATTGATCGCGATCCTGTCCTATACCTGGTACGGTGCGATCTGCAGCCGCGACGCGCAGCTTGCCGCCGAGCCGGCGGAGTAGCGCCACCCCGAAACGACAAGGCCCGCCGCCGGGAACGGCAGCGGGCCTTTTGCGTGACGCGCGCGATCAGCCGCGGCGCTTGCGGGCAGCCAGCGTGCGCAGGCGCAGCGCGTTCAGCTTGATGAAGCCGGCGGCGTCCTTCTGGTCGTAGGCGCCCTGGTCGTCCTCGAAGGTCACCAGCTTGTCGGAATAGAGCGACTTGTCCGATTCACGGCCGGTGACCATGACATTGCCCTTGTAGAGCTTCAGCGTCACTTCGCC
>CAMLOC010000778.1 GCA_946481465.1 uncultured Shinella sp.
CGGAAGCATCGCTCAACAGGGCGGGATTATCGCTGACTATATGCGCCTGCTCGAAAACAATCGCCTCATGGCGCATGGGGCGCACCCGGTCGACCATTATCGGCGGCGTTGCGGTGGCCGAAGGATCACGCGAGACAATGGTGAGATTGCGGATGGCGATGTTGCGGATGGGCGCTTCGGCAAGGCCGAGAAAAGCACCGGCCGCATGGGAGAGATTGCGGATTTCGACATCCTCCACGGTAATACCGTCGATAAAGGGCGTGCCTCCATCGACCGGCGCAGGCTTTCGCGACTGCACCCAGTCGTCATGTCCATCGGCGTCGCAATGGTAATGGGCATTGGCGGAAAGCGCGGTGTGCACGCCATCCAGCAGCACCCGGCGCATGGCGATGTTGCTGACTGTTCCGCCCCGCCCGCGCCGTGTCTTGAGGCGCAGGCCGCGATCCGTGCCGACCATGTCGCAATCCTCGACCGCCACGTCATGCACACCGCCGGACATTTCCGAACCGATCACCAGCCCGCCATGGCCGCGCTGCATCAGGCAATGGCGCACCCGAATGCCGCGCGTTTCCGCGAGATGATCGTCCTCGCCATCGGGGCCGCGCTTTCCCGCCTTCACCGCGATGCAATCG
The DNA here is from genome assembly GCA_946481465.1 of uncultured Shinella sp. The sequence goes on from CAMLOC010000778.1 coordinate 633, forward strand.
TCGCCGACGGAAAAGCGCACGCCTGATATCGTAACGTTGCGGCAGCTTTCGGGGTTGAAACCATCGGTGTTCGGGCTGTCATGCGGTGCGACGATGCTGAGGCCGGCGGCGATCAAGTCTTCGCAGCCCTGCGGATGGATCGTCCAGGAGGCGGCGTTTTGGATGGTGAAACCGAGCAGGTTTGTGTTCCGGCAGGAAACGAGATGCAGGCCACGCGGCCGGCGCGCGCCGTCGCGAGTTTCTTTCGGCCAGCTCCACCAGTCGCCGCTATCGCCCGAACCATCGAGAACGCCCCTGCCCTCGATGACGAGATTGTCTGCCGCGATGGCATGAACCGGCGCGGCAAAACAGGCATCCGGCAAGCCTTCCCAGCTTCCGAGCATACGGCCTGCCTCATCGCGGGCAGGCAGGATCGGCCAGCCCCTGCGGGTGGAGGGCGCGCGCAGCACGGCTCCTTCAGCAAGGTGGAAGGTCATGTTGCTTTTCAGGCGTACGGGAAAGGCTGTCCAGAGACCGGCCCCGAGACGCAATGTGCCGCCGTGCGGTACCGCAGCCACCGCCCTTTCCAGTGCTTGCGCATTGGCGCGCGCACGTGTCTCATCATCGAGCGCAACATCCGGCATGAGGGAAAATTCCGCAGCCTCGACAAGCCCGGCACAGGGGGCGGTTCTGAACTCCAGCCGTCCAAACCCCTCCGCTTCGAAGACATAGCGCGTATCCGGGGAGAGATCATGCAACGGCGTCACCACGGTCGCGGTTTCGCCTCTCCTTTCGGCGCCATCCGCCGACGTCAAACGCCATGCCGTTTTGGACGGAAGGAAATAGCGAGCGCCGGGCACGGCAAGGCAAAGCGCTGCCGTTCGCGCCGAAGACGCGATGATAAGGGGTTCGTTCATGCTCTTTTCTCGTCTTTGGTGCCTGTCCGGCCAAACCCTTGGCGGACATGCCTCACATCATCCGGCAGCCGGATAGGGAGCCTGCCGCCATTGAGGCGGCAGACCATCGTCGTCAATCGAATTTGGCAAGAACATCGTTGGTCGTATCGATGATCTGCTCGGCCGCTTCTTCCGCCGTCAGCTGGCCATAGGCATATTCCTCAAGCGTATCGATGAAGCCCGAGCGGATTTCAGGATGCTCGTTGAAGGGTGACACCACCGGTCCGGATGCCGCCATGACGATGGCGTTGGCGGCCCGCACCTCCGGCTCGCCCTTGTCACCCAGACGCGCCGCCGCTGCCTTCGAAGCGGGCAGGCCGCGTGAGGTGCCGAGCGCATCGATGCCCTCAGGTTCGTTCAGCAGGCAGTTCAGGATTTGCGCGGCCGCCTCCGGGTTCTTAGAGTTTTTCGAGATCGAAAACACCATGGAGGGCTTACGATAGACGCCTTCGGTTACGGCATCGGCAAGCTTCAGCATCGGGAACGGTTTCAGAACCTGCCCTTCCTTGAGCGGATCGGCATATTTCGAATAGGTCGAATCCCATTCATAGGAGCCGGCAATCCGGCCTTCGGACCAGGACGGCTTTTCGTAAAGATTGACGTTACCGTCGGCCGCTTCCTCTTTCTGCGAGCGGATCGATCCGGTTTCGACCAGCTTGCCGACGAAGGAAATGCCCTCGGCCAGCTCCTCCGGCGTCCAGGCCACGCGGTTGGTCTTGGGGTCGACCAGATCCTTGCCGGTCTTCTGCACGACAGCCAGGGTCACCAGCAGCTGGGCAGTCTCCTTCACGGCATTGAAGGTGTAATAGTCCTTGCCGAGCTTTTCCTTGATGGTCTTGGTTGCCGCGAAAAACTCGTCCCAGGTCTTCGGAATTTCAACGCCGGCCTTTTCGAAGGTGGTGGCGTTGAAGAAGAAGACGCGGCCGGTGGTGGAAACGGAAAGCCCCTGCAACACGCCATTCATCGAACCGGCGTCCAGATCGCTCTCCGCCCATTGCGAAAGATCGAGCGGT
>CAMLOC010000779.1 GCA_946481465.1 uncultured Shinella sp.
CCGGCACCTTCTCCCCGCTGGGAGAAGGGGAGATGGGTAGCGTTGAGTTCCCTAGTGATTTGCATGAGGAGAAGGGGGATGGGGCACCGTCGAATTTTCGATGCGATAGCCCTCCCCTCAACTGACCCGGCCGTGCTCGGCCAGGAAATCGAGCAGCGCCCGCACGCGGGAGGGAAGCGGCCCGCCCTGGCCGACATAGACCGCGTGGAAGGGTTCCTTCTCGCCGGTGTCGAGAGGCGCCAGCACCCGGACGAGGCGGCCGGCGGCGATGTCGGCGCGCACGGTGAAGGCGCCGAGGCGGGCAAGGCCGACCCCGGCCAGCGCGAGCTGGCGAAGGCCCTCGCCGTCGCTCGCCTGCACGCGGCCGGTGGCGGGCACGACGACCGTCTTGCCCTTCTCCCGCAGCGGCCAGCCGTCGACCGCCCGCGTATAGCCGAAGCCGAGCCGGTTGTGCCGCTCGAGGTCGGCGATGGTGCGCGGCTCGCCGCAGCGCGCCAGATAGGCCGGGGCGGCGACGATGACGGGCTGCGTCTCGCCGAGCTTGCGGGCGACGAGGCTGGAACTCTTCATCGGCCCGGCGCGCACCGCGACGTCGGCGCGCGCGGCAAGCAGATCGACCACCGCGTCGGTGAGGACGAGATCGAGCGTGATGCCCGCATGCAGCGCCAGGAACTCCGGCAGGAGCGGCGCGAGGACATGGTTCGCATAGGAGGCGCTGGTATTGATGCGCACGCGCCCGACCGGCTGCTCGCCCGCGCCCGCCGCCCGCTCGGCATCCTCCATGTCGGCGAGGATGCGCTTTGCCCGCTCGTAGAAGGCCGAACCTTCCGGCGTGACCTGGAGCTGCCGCGTCGAGCGGTTGAGCAGGCGCGCGCCGAGCCGCGCCTCCAGCCGCGCGATGAGCTTGCTGACCGCCGAGGGCGTCATGCCGGCGGCGCGCGCGGCGGGCGAGAACCCGCCGAGCTCGACCACCTGCGCGAACACGTCCATCTCGCCGGATCGGTTGACGTCGGGTCGGCTCATGGTGACTTCATTTCACAAATTCTGTTCCTTGCGGATATCTAATTCATCATCCGGCAAATGTCTATCTTCTGGCCATCGAACAGGATTGGAAGAAACCATGCCCTTAGCCCTCTATGCCCTGACCGTCGGTGCCTTCGGCATCGGCGTCACCGAATTCGTCATCATGGGCCTCCTGCTGGAGGTCGGCCAGGAACTGAACGTCACCATCGCGGCGGCGGGACTGCTGATCTCCGGCTACGCGCTCGGCGTCACCGCCGGCGCGCCGGTCCTCACCGCGCTGACGGCCCGCTGGCCGCGCAAGCGCGTGCTGGTGGGCCTGATGGCCATCTTCGTCGCCGGCAATGCCGCCGCCGCGCTCGCGCCGAGCTACGGCTGGCTGATGGCCGCGCGCGTGCTGACGGCGCTGACCCACGGCACCTTCTTCGGCGTCGGCGCGGTGGTCGCCACCTCGCTGGTGGACGAAGACCGCAAGGCCTCGGCGATCTCGATCATGTTCACCGGCCTGACCGTCGCCACGCTGCTCGGCGTGCCGGCCGGCGCGTGGCTGGGCCTGCATTACGGCTGGCGCGCGACGTTCTGGGCGGTGACGCTCGTCGGGCTGGCGGCCCTTGCCGTCCTTGCCGCGCTGGTGCCGCGCGATACGGCCGCGCCCGCCGCCTCGGACTGGCGGGCGGACCTGCGCGCCATCGCCCGGCCGGCCGTGCTCCTCGGCCTTCTCACCACGGTGCTCGGCTATGCCGGCGTCTTCGCCGTCTTCACCTATGTCGCGCCCCTTTTGACCGAGGTCAGCGGCTTTTCGGACGCTGCCGTGTCGCCGATCCTGCTGGTCTTCGGCGGTGGCCTCGTCTTCGGCAACCTCCTCGGCGGGAAGCTCGCCGACCGCAACCTCGTGCGCGCCATCCTCGGCAGCCTTGCCGCCCTTGCCCTCGTGCTCGGGCTGATGACCTTCGCCTTCGAGGACAAGGTCGCCGCCGTGCTCTTCATCGGGCTGCTCGGCGCCGCGGGCTTCGCGACGGTCGCGCCGCTGCAGATGTGGGTGCTCTCGAAGGCGGACGGCGCCGGCCAGAGCCTTGCCTCCAGCTTCAATATCGGCGCCTTCAATCTCGGCAACGCCATCGGCGCCTGGGCGGGCGGCGTGGTGCTGGAGCAGGGGCCCGGCCTTGCCGTCGTGCCGCTCGCCGCCGCCGCCTTCCCGCTTGCCGCCATCGCCGTCGCGTTGCTGGCGACACGCAGCGGCCGCCCCGCCGCGCGACCCGCCTATGCCGGCGAGGCCCCGGCCCTCTGCGAGTGACCGCCCTTCCCCTGCGGGCAATCGATCAGGCGCGAGCCGGCGCCTCCTCCCCTTCTCCCCGTGGGGGAGAAGGGAAGAGGGACACCGCCGCGTTCTGTCGGCGTCCGTCCCACCCCTCTCCGCGGCGGGCAATCGATCGGAAGTGAGCCGGTGCCTCCTTCCCTTCTCCCCCGCGGGGAGAAGGTGCCGGCAGGCGGATGAGGGGGTGCCGAAGGCGCAGACGATCCGACGGAGCCACCCCTCATCCGACCCTTCGGGCCAC
>CAMLOC010000780.1 GCA_946481465.1 uncultured Shinella sp.
GGCGGCGACGACGCCGTGCTGAAAATGGTCATCCGGCTGATCGAGGCCGAGGGGGTGCGTGTCGTCGGCGCGCATGAGATCGTGCCGGACCTTCTCGGCAGCGAAGGCCCGCTCGGTGCGATCGCCCCGGATGCCGCCGCCGAAGCCGATATCGCCGCCGCGGCCGCGGCTGCATTGGCGCTCGGGCGCCTCGATGTGGGGCAGGGCGCGGTCGCGCTCGGCGGGCGCGTGGTGGCGCTGGAGGGGGCGGAGGGAACCGACGCCATGCTGGAGCGCGTGGCGGAGCTGCGCGCGGCGGGCCGCATTTCCGCGCGGCGCAAGGGCGTGCTCGTCAAACTGTGCAAGCCGGAGCAGGACCTGCGTGCCGACCTGCCGTCGATCGGCGTGGAAACCCTGCGCCGCGCCCGCGCCGCCGGCCTTGCCGGCATCGCGGTGGAGGCGGGGCGCTCGCTGGTGCTGGAGCGCGCCGCGCTCGTCGCCGAAGCGGACGCGCACGGCCTGTTCGTGACCGGCATCGTGCCGGAGAGGGCGGAGGCGCCGCGATGACGGAAAGGCCGCTGACGATCGGCGTCATCGCCGGCGAGGTGTCCGGCGATCTTCTCGGCGGCGACCTGATCGCCGCGCTGCGGGCCGCCCATGCCGGTCCGGTGGCCCTCGTCGGGGTCGGCGGCGAGGTGCTGGAGCGGGAGGGGCTCAAATCCCTGTTCGATTTCTCCGAACTCTCCATCATGGGGATTTCGCAGGTGCTGAAGCGCCTGCCCTCGCTCATCCGCCGCATCCGCCAGACGGCGGATGCCCTCATCGCCGCGCGGCCGGATGTGCTCCTCATCATCGACAGCCCGGATTTCACCCACCGCGTGGCGCGTCGCGTGCGCAAGGCGCTGCCGGACCTGCCCGTCGTCAACTATGTCTGCCCGAGCGTCTGGGCCTGGAAGGAAGAGCGTGCGCCGCGCATGCGCGCCTATGTCGACCATGTCCTCGCGCTGCTGCCGTTCGAGCCCGCCGTGATGGCGCGGCTCGGCGGCCCGGCGACGACCTATGTCGGCCACCGGCTGATCGACGATCCCGATATCCGGCGCGTGCGCGCCGCGCGCCTTGCCCGCGAAGGCGAGGCGGCGGCCGGCGGGCGCTCCTGCCTCCTGCTTCCCGGCTCCCGCAGCACCGAGATCACCCGCCTGCTGCCGGTCTTTGGCGAAGCGGCGCAGGAAATCACGGCCCGGAACCCCGGCACGCGCTTCCTCCTGCCCACCGTGCCGCGGCAGGAAGCGCTGGTGCGCAAACTCACGGCCGACTGGCCGGTAAAGCCCGGGATCACCGTCTCGACCGGGGAGAAGTGGCAGGCCTTCACCGAGGCCGACGCGGCGATCGCCGCATCCGGCACGGTCATCCTGGAACTGGCGCTCGCCCGCGTGCCCGTCGTCTCGACCTATCGCTTCGACTGGCTCGCCAATCTCTTCCTCGGCAAGGTGAAGATCTGGACGGCGGCGATCCCCAACATCATCGCCGATTATCCCGTCGTGCCGGAATACCTGAACGACATGGTGCGCCCCGGCAGCCTGACGCGCTGGTTCGAGCGGCTTTCGGCCGACACGGCCCAGCGCCGCGCCATGCTGGAAGGCTACGATCTCGTGCACGGGCGCATGGAGACCGAAAGACCGCCCGGCGAAACCGGCGCGGCGGTCATCCTCGATCTTCTCGCAACGAAAAAGGCCGGTGCATCATAACAAATGCACCGGCCTCGCAATGTATAAGCCCGGTCGAAACTGACCGGGCTTTTTCATGGATATCTGCCGAAATCAGCGCTTGGAAACCGGCACGTAGTCGCGCTTCGGGGCGCCGATATAGAGCTGGCGCGGGCGGCCGATGCGCTGTTCCGGATCCTCGATCATCTCGTTCCACTGGGCGATCCAGCCGACCGTGCGGGCGAGTGCGAAGAGCACGGTGAACATGGTGGTGGGGAAGCCCAGCGCCTTCAGCGTGATGCCCGAGTAGAAGTCGATGTTCGGGTAGAGCTTCTTCTCGATGAAGTACTCGTCCGTCAGCGCGATGCGCTCCAGCTCCATCGCGACTTCCAGCATCGGATCGTCCTTGATGCCGAGTTCGCCGAGAACCTCGTGCGTCGTCTTCTGCATGATGCGCGCGCGCGGATCGTAGTTCTTGTAGACGCGGTGGCCGAAGCCCATCAGGCGGAACGGGTCGTTCTTGTCCTTCGCCTTGGCGACATATTCCGGGATACGCTCCACGGAGCCGATCTCGGCGAGCATGTTGAGCGCAGCTTCGTTCGCCCCGCCATGCGCCGGGCCCCAGAGGCAGGCGATGCCGGCCGCGATGCAGGCGAACGGGTTGGCGCCGGAGGAGCCGGCGAGACGGACCGTCGAGGTGGAGGCGTTCTGCTCATGGTCGGCATGCAGGATGAAGATGCGGTCCATGGCGCGCGACAGCACCGGGTTGACCACATAGTCCTCGCAGGGCACGGCAAAGCACATGCGCAGGAAGTTCGACGCATAGTCGAGGTCGTTCTTCGGGTAAACGAAGGGCTGGCCGATATGGTACTTGTAGGCCA
>CAMLOC010000781.1 GCA_946481465.1 uncultured Shinella sp.
GTGCACCCCCTACGGCTTCCATTGGGCCTATGACACCCACTCGCTCGCGGTGGGCACGGGCGGCGCGCTCGTCAAGCAGGGCGGCGACAGCTGGTTCTTCCTGACGGCCGACTACGCCTTCGGCTATTCGCTGGAGGAGAACACGGCGAACTTCGTCAAGGAGAACGGCGGCTCGGTGGCCGGTTCGGTCCGCCATCCGCTCGGCACGACGGATTATTCCTCGTTCCTCCTGCAGGCGCAGTCGTCCGGCGCCAAGGTGATCGGCCTTGCCAATGCCGGCCTCGACACGGCCAACGCCATCAAGCAGGCGGCCGAGTTCGGCATCGTGGCCGGCGGCCAGCGCCTTGCCGCGCTTCTCTTCACGCTCGCCGAAGTCCATGGCCTCGGCCTGGAGGCGGCCCAGGGCCTGACGCTCACCGAGGGCTTCTACTGGAACCGCGACGAAGAATCGGCGGCTTTCGGCAAGCGCTTCATGGAGCGGACCGGCCGCATGCCGAACATGGTCCAGGCCGGCACCTATTCCGCCGTCACCCAGTACCTCAAGGCGATCGACAAGGCCGGCACGGACGAGGCCGACGCGGTTTCCAAGGCGCTGCATGAAATGCCGGTCAACGACATCTTCGCCAAGAACGGCACCGTCGCGGCGAACGGCCGGATGATCCACGACATGTACCTGCTCGAAGTGAAGAAGCCGGGCGAAAGCGATGTCGCCTGGGATTACTTCAAGGTGCTGGCGACCATCCCCGGCAAGGACGCCTTCATCGATCCGGCCAAGAGCGGCTGCGCTCTGGTGAGCCAGTAAGGTCCGGGCGCAAATATGGCTATGTCTGAACGACAGACGCAGCCGGAACCGCGGGTGGTACTCTCCGCCCGCGGTCTCCGACGCGATTTCGGCGGCTTCTCCGCGGTGAAGAACGTCGATCTCGATGTGCATCACGCCCGCGTCCACGCCCTGATCGGGCCGAACGGCGCCGGAAAGACGACGGTCTTCAACCTCCTGACGAAGTTCCTGCAGCCGACGTCCGGCACGATCACGCTGCTGGGAACCGACATCACCAACATGCAGCCGGACAGGGTGGCCCGCATGGGCCTCGTCCGGTCCTTCCAGATTTCCGCGGTCTTTCCGCATCTGAGCGTCCTGGACAATGTCCGCGTGGCGCTGCAGCGGCCGAACAACCTCGCCACGCAGTTCTGGAAGCCGATGGCGTCCCTGAACCGCCTGAACGCTCGCGCCGACGAACTGATTTCCATGGTCGGCCTCGACCGGTGGCGCAACGGCATCGCCGCCGACCTGTCCTACGGCCGCAAGCGCGCGCTGGAGATCGCCACCACGCTGGCGCTCGACCCGAAGGTGCTGCTTCTGGACGAGCCGATGGCCGGCATGGGGCAGGAGGACGTCGGCGTCATTGCCGGCCTCATCACCGAGCTTTCCAGGGACCGCGCCATCCTGATGGTCGAGCACAACCTCAAGGTCGTGGCCAATATCTGCCATCACGTCACGGTGCTCCAGCGGGGCGAGATCCTGGCCGAGGGCGACTATGCCGCCGTCAGCCGGAACGAACAGGTCCGCGTCGCCTATATGGGCACGGAGGAGGCCTGACATGAGACCATTGCTCGAAGTCAAGGGCCTCAACAGCTGGTACGGCGAGAGCCATGTCCTCCACGGCGTCGACATGACGGTGGGCGAGGGGGAGATGATCACCATCCTCGGCCGCAACGGCGTCGGCAAGTCGACGACGCTGCGCACCATCGTCGGCATCCTGCGCCAGCGCAAGGGCCGGATCGTCTTTGACGGCAAGGACATGATGGCCGTGCCGCTGCACCGAACGGCGCATGCCGGCATCGGCTTCGTGCCGGAGGAGCGCGGCATCTTCGCCACGCTGACGGTGGAGGAAAACCTCATGCTGCCGCCGGTCGTCGCCAGGGGCGGCATGTCGATCGACGAGATCTACGGCCTCTTCCCCAACCTTGCCGAACGCCGCACCAGCCCCGGCACGAAGCTGTCCGGCGGCGAGCAGCAGATGCTGGCCATGGCCCGCATCCTGCGCACCGGCGTGAAAATGCTCCTTCTCGACGAGCCGACCGAGGGGCTGGCGCCCGTCATCGTGCAGCGCATCGGCGAGGTGCTGAAGAAACTGAAGGAGCGCGGCATGACGGTGTTGCTGGTCGAGCAGAACTTCCGCTTCGCCAGCAAGATCGCGGACCGTTTCTACCTGATGGACCACGGCCAGATGGTGGCGGACTTCCCTGTGTCGGAACTGCCGGACCGCATGCCGATGCTCCACAAAGTCCTGGGGGTCTGACCGAGCCATGACCATGATTTTCGGAATTCCGGTGCAGGCGTTCCTTGGGCAGTTGCTGATCGGCCTGATCAACGGTTCGTTCTATGCGCTTCTCAGCCTCGGGCTCGCTGTCATCTTCGGCCTCCTGCGCGTGATCAACTTCGCCCACGGGGCGCAGTACATGCTGGGCGCCTTCGTCGCCTTCCTGCTGCTGCAATATCTCTCGGTCAGCTACTGGGTCGCCCTCATTCTAGCGCCCGTCATCGTCGGGCTGCTCGGC
>CAMLOC010000782.1 GCA_946481465.1 uncultured Shinella sp.
CCTTCCAGCTGGAGCCGGTCTCCTCGCTGATCATGCTCGCCGGCATCTATTACGGTGCGCAATACGGCGGCTCGACCACGGCCATCCTGATCAACATGCCGGGCGAATCCTCGTCCGCCGTGACGGCCATCGACGGCTACCAGATGGCGCGCAAGGGCAGGGCAGGGGCGGCGCTCTCCATCGCCGCGCTCGGCTCGTTCTTCGCCGGCTCCGTCTCGACCTTCCTCGTCGCGATCTTTGCCATCCCCCTGACGGGCATCGCGCTGAAGTTCGGCGCTGCCGAATATTTCTCGCTGATGGTCGTCGGCCTGGTCTCGTCCATCGCGCTCGCCCACGGCTCCATCGTCAAGGCGCTGGCCATGGTGGCGCTCGGCTTGCTGCTCGGGCTCGTCGGCACGGATATCTATACCGGCACGCCGCGCTTCAACCTCGGCATTCGCGAATATTCCGACGGACTCAACTTCGTGGCGGTCGCCGTCGGGGTGTTCGGCATCGCGGAGATCCTGCGCAACCTCGAAGGCGAGAAGACGCGCAGCCTGGTGATGGCCAAGGTCTCCGGCCTGTGGCCGACCCGGGACGATTTCCGGCGCATGGTCGGCCCGGTGCTGCGCGGCACGGCCATCGGCTCGGCGCTCGGCATCCTGCCGGGGGGAGGGGCGATCCTCGCGGCCTTCGCTTCCTATACCGTGGAGAAGCGCGTTTCCGATCACCCGGAAGAGTTCGGCCAGGGCGCCGTCGCCGGGGTTGCCGGTCCCGAATCGGCGAACAATGCGGGGGCGCAGACCTCGTTCATCCCCCTGTTGACGCTCGGCATCCCGGCCAATCCGGTCATGGCGCTGATGGTCGGCGCGATGATCATCCAGGGCATCGTGCCCGGCCCGAATGTCGCGACCGAGCAGCCGACGCTGTTCTGGGGCATCATCGCCTCCATGTGGATCGGCAACCTGATGCTGATCGTGCTGAACCTGCCGCTGATCGGCCTCTGGGTGAAGCTGCTGACGGTGCCCTATTACGTGCTCTTCCCGATCATCATGGCCTTCTGCTCGATCGGCGTCTACAGCGTGAACTCCAATGTCTACGACCTCTATGCGGTCGCGCTGTTCGGCCTAGGCGGCTATCTGCTGGTCAAGCTGCGCTGCGAGCCGGCGCCGCTGCTGCTCGGCTTCGTGCTGGGGCCGCTGCTGGAGGAGAACCTGCGCCGCGCCATGATCCTGTCGCGCGGCGATCCGACCACGTTCTTCACGCGCCCGATCAGCGCGATCCTGCTGGGCGTGGCGCTGGCCGTCCTCATCGTCGTCTTCCTGCCTTCGGTCAAGAAGAAGCGTGAAGAGGTTTTCCAGGAAGAAGACTGAAACGGGAAACCTGCGGGGGAGGGGCGGCGCAAAGGACCGGGAAGAGTCCGTGAAATGATGGCGGGGCCGCTCAAGCGCCCTGCCGATGTCCCCGAAACCGATCCGGGCGGGGTCAGCGTCGCTCCCTTATCTGGAGCATTTCCGGTGAACCAGCGTTCACCGGAAATGCTCTAGGTTATTGTTTTTACCGCATTATCCGACGCCGCTGCCTTCCCCCACACCTTGTCTATTTGTAGCTGGTGGGGGAATGTCCAAAGCGCTTCTTGAAGGCATTCGAGAAGTACTGGCTCGAATTGAAGCCGCAGCTCAATGCGATCTCCGTGACGCTGGTGCTGCGCGGTTCCTGAAGGAGGCGCGAGGCCTGTTCCAGGCGCAGGTGCTGGAGATACTGGCGCGGCGCCATGTTGGTGAGCTTCTTGCAGTAATCCGAAAAGCGTGTGCGGGACAGTCCGCATTCCTCTGCCATACCGTCGAGCGACCAATCCTCCTCGAGGGCGTAGGAAAGCCGCCGCAGGAAGATCGCGACGGTATGCTGGGAGGTCGAAAGATCCGGGTCGAGCGTCGGCATCTGCTCGCTCATCCGATCGATCAGGCTGAGCATCATGGCGTTGATCGCCACTTTCAGGCGCGTTTCGCCTTCCTGTGGACTGCGGTCGAGCAGGATCGACGGGATCGCCTCGAAGGCGCGGCAGAGTTCCGCGCCGCCATCCCAGACCGGCTGGTTGTTCTGTGTCAGGATGTCGCCGAGCCGTTCGGCCTCGTCCTTGGAGAAAACGAGCCAGTCCGGCCAGTCGGGCGTCTCGCTCGGTCGGCGAAGGCCCGCGTCGAGTATGATCCACAAGAGCCGGCTGGGGCCGACATTCGGGTTGCCGATGGCATGCAGTTGCCATGGCCGGATGACGATGAACTGGCCCTGCTTGAGCGCGTAGGTCCGGTCGTCCACCACAAGATCGAGGCTGCCGCGCGCCAGATAGGCGATCTTGAAGCCTTCGTTGCAGTGTCGGCCCAGCCCCCAGGACTGGCTGTGGCGTGCATCCCAGAAACCGACGGTGCGGATGCCCGGCAGGCGTTCGCCAAGAGAAATGCCGGGATAGCTGCCGCGCGTCCAGGCGTGAAGCTCGACCTCGCCCTGACGGGCGGCGGCCTGCAATTCCTTGCAGTTGTCGGCATACATGACCGAACCGGGCTGACGGAAGACCGAGGGCCGG
>CAMLOC010000783.1 GCA_946481465.1 uncultured Shinella sp.
GGAAGAGTCCCAGCATCGCCGGCACGATGATCTTGCCACCACCTTCGAGCTTGAACGTGTGCCGTGGATCGAAGCGAAGGACCTCATCACCTGGAATCTGAAAGATCCCGCGGCTGTTGAGATATGCCTCGACGAGGGGCCCACGCGCGGTGTTGATCAGCCATGCCCCCTGTTTCATCAGGGCGAGTTCGGCGGCCGAGACGGTGTGCCGGCTGCGCTCGCCGAGGATGAGGTGGAGCGAGACCACGTCTGCCTCGCGAAACAGGGTCTGCTTGTCGACGCGGCGTGCGCCGGCCTCGGCGGCCCGCTCGTCCGTCAGGTTCTGGCTCCAGGCGATCACCTCCATGCCGAAGGCTTTCGCGATCGGCACCATGCGGCCGCCGAGCTTGCCGAGCCCGACCAGTCCCAGCGTCTTGCCGCCCAGTACGGTCCCGACCGTGCTCTGCCAGCCGCCGGCGCGGATGCGGGCGTCCTCTTCGGGGATCGACCGGGCGAGCGAGAGGATAAGCCCCCAGGCGATCTCCGGCGTCGCATGGGCGGATTCGCCGGCATGGGTGTGGCAGACGGTGATGCCGCGCGCGACGGCGGCCTCCATGTCGATGGTGCGCACGCGCGCTCCGGTGACCACGACCAGCTTCAGTGCCGGCAGCCGCTCGATCAATGCTGCGGAAAGCGGCATGCGCTCGCGCATGAGGCACAGCACGTCGAAGCCGGCGAGCGCGGCGGCGGCTTCGTCCTCGCTCGCCAGATTGCGGTCGAAGCGGACGATCTCGCAGTCGTCGCCGATCAGGCCCCAGTCGGCAAGGGAAAGCGCCACATCCTGATAGTCGTCGAGGATCGCGATGCGCAGCATGGCTCAACCCTTTCCAAGCGTGGCGAGGTCGATGGTGAGGCCAACCAGATCCGCCTGTTCGCGCAGCATGGCAAGATCGGCGGCGGTGAGCGGGATGCCCTCGGCAAGCCGCGCTTGCATCCGGTTCGCCTCCGGCTCGCCCGGCATCAGGATCGGCTGGTCCTCGTCGGCCCGCGGACAGGCGCGGGCGCGGGTCACGAGATCGTCCATGCGCGCGCCGTAGGCCTCTTCGCCGAGGAACAGCGACGGGCGGAAGGCGACAAAACTGTGGCCGACATTCTGCGGCCGGTCGAGATCGCGATACTGGTCGCCGACCTTGCCGCCATAGGCCGCGCCGCTCATCACGCCCGCAAGGATTTCCATCATCAGCGACAGGCCCGATCCCTTCGGGCCGCCGAGCGGCAGGACGATGCCTTCATAGGCCCGGCGGGCATCCGTCGTCTCGCGGCCTTCGGCGTCGAGCGCCCAGCCGGCCGGGATCGGTTCGCCCTTCTGCATGGCGCGGCGGATCTTTCCACGCGCGACGACCGAGGTCGCCATATCGAGCACGATTGGCGGCGAGCCTTTGCCGCCCGGCGCGCCGAAGGCGAAGGGGCTGGTGCCGAGGAAGGGCGTGCGACCGCCCCAGACCGGCATGGTGGGGGAGGCGTTGGTGAAGACGAAGGCCGCATAGCCCGCGTCGATCGCCTCCAGGAGATAGGCCGCCGCCATGCCGAAATGGGCGCTGTTGCAAACGCTCGCCATGCCGATGCCGCATTGCTCCGCTGCGGCGATCGCCTCGCGCATCGCCCGGCGGGCGACGATGAAACCGAGGCCGTCGTTGCCGTCGACATGGGCGGCCGCGGGCATGGGATGCGTGACGCGGATATCGGGCCGGGCGCGCACCAGGCCGCGGCGCAGCCGGTCCGCATAGACCGGAATGCGCGAAATGCCGTGGGTGCCGACGCCGCGAAGATCGGCCAGCACCAGATAATGCGCGACGGCCGCGGCGTCCTCCGCGGGAACGTCGATACCGGCGAAGATCGCAGTGACTACGGCCTCCAGCCGTGCGGCATCCGCGTGCAGGATCGTTCCATCATTCACCGGCATTCGAGCATCCTCCTCCAGGAATTCCGCATGGCATGGCATCATGGATTAGCAGGCATGAATGCGAATGTATACTATTGTATCCAGAAAATCCGAATGGATTCCGACCTCCTCGCGTCGAACCTAGCGCTTGCGGGCCTGCGCCAGGAATTCGCGGATCGGCCGGGACAGCGGGCTCGACCCGCGCCGCACGGACAGCAGCTTCCGGCTCGCCCATTCGTCCGAAAGGCGCACGCTGATGACGTCCGTTCCGGCGAGCAGATGCAGGCTCGTCGAGCGCAGGAAGCCGATGCCGAAACCCGCCTCGACCATCCGCACCAGAGACGGGAAGGTCTCCACGCGCACCCGCTCGCCGAGCGCCCGGCCGCTGCGGGCGGCCGCCTCGTTCAGCAGCCGGTCGAGCGCCCCGCTCTGGTGGATGCCCACCACCTCGTGCTCGGCCACGGCATCGAAGCTGATCGGCTTTCCCGATTGCAGGCGGCCGGCCAGCGGATGCTCCGGCGAGCACAGGACGAGCACGTTGTCATCCTCGAACACCTCGGTCTCGAAGCGCGCGACGTCGTTGTTGTCGGCGACGAAGGCGATGTCCGCCTGCCCGTCGTCCATCGCGGCCAGCGCAAG
>CAMLOC010000784.1 GCA_946481465.1 uncultured Shinella sp.
TCGGCCTCTTCGCTACCTTATCGCTGGTCGTGCTTTCGGCCGTGGCGGGCGTCGTGCTGATGCGCATCCAGGGCTTTGGCGTGCTCGCGCGGCTGCGCCAGTCGGGCCTGCAAGGCCGCGCGCCGGGCAAGGAAATGCTCGATGCGGCCATGATCATGATCGCCGGCATCCTCCTGCTTGTTCCCGGCTTCCTCACCGATATCGTCGGCATCGCCCTGTTTCTTCCCCCGGTCCGCTCGTTTCTCTGGAACCGGCTGATGCGCAATGTCGTGGTCGTCGATATCGGCGGCGCGCAGCCCGGCAACGGGCCGCAGACCGACCCCCGCACCGGCCCGCAGCGCACGATCGACCTCGACGAAAGCGACTTCCATCGCGACGGCCGGTCCTGACGGCGGGTTGTAAGCCCGGGGCTGAAATGCTAGATGGCCTGACTTTCCAGAGTCCCCGAGGATGTTTCCATGACCGACGCAGTAACCGAGAACAACGCCGCGAGCCCTTCGCTCAACATCCTGGCGCAGTATGTGAAGGACTTCTCCTTCGAGAACCCGGGTGCGCCGCGGTCGCTGCAGGCCCGTGACAAGGCGCCGGCGATCAACATCAGCGTCAACGTCAATGCCAACCCGCTTTCCGACACGGACTTCGACGTCATCCTTTCGCTGAACGCGGAAGCCAAGGACGGCGACAAGATGCTTTTCAACGCCGAGCTCGCCTATGGCGGCGTCTTCCGCGTCACGGGCTTCCCGCAGGAGCACATGCTGCCGGTCCTCTTCATCGAGTGCCCGCGCCTGCTCTTCCCCTTCGCCCGCCAGATCATCTCCGACGCGACGCGCAACGGCGGCTTCCCGCCGCTGATGATCGACCCGATCGACTTCGCCCAGATGTTCACCCAGCGCATGGCCGAAGAACAGGTCAAGGCCAAGGTCAACGCCAACTGAGGCGAATACCGGTATTCAACGAAAACGCCCGGTCACCTTGTGGCCGGGCGTTTTCTTTTGCCGTCTGAATAACGGGCCGGTTTCAATCGCCGTATTTCGCCCAGATCGCCTTATCGCCCATCGTCTTTACCATGGCGGCATGGGCCGATCGCTCCTCCTCGGTGAGGCGGGGCGCCAGCGGCTTCGGCCTCACGCCGATGGGCAGGACGACATCGTCCTCCGCCTCGACCAGCGCCCGGCGGCCGCTCTCGGCCATGCCGAGCCCCAGCGCCGCCTGCCGGCCGCCGATCATCTCGATATAGACTTCGGCCAGAAGCTCGGAGTCGAGCAGGGCGCCGTGCTTCGTGCGGTGCGAATTGTCGATGCCGTAGCGTCGGCAGAGCGCATCGAGCGAGTTCGGCCCCATCGGATGCTTGCGGCGCGCCAGCGCCAGCGTGTCCGTCACCCTCTCCTGCAGGATGGGCGGCAGGCCGACACGCTCGAACTCGGCATTGATGAAGCCCATGTCGAAACTGGCATTATGCGCCACCCAGCGGGCATCGCCGAAGAAGTCGAGGATCTCTTGCGCCAGATCGGCAAAGGGCGGCTTGTCCTTCAGGAACTCGTCCGTGATGCCGTGGATGGCAAGCGCATCGGGATGCACCTTGCGCTCGCCCGGGCTGATGAAGAGGTGCAGCGTGCGGCCGGTCGGAAAATGGTTCTCCAGTTCCACGCCGCCGATTTCGATGACCCGGTCGAGCTTGTTGTCGAGGCCCGTCGTTTCCGTATCGAAGATGATTTCGCGCATCAGCCTTCCCGTCCCTTCAAACGTTCGACGATCTCTTCCACCTGTTCGCGCGCCGCATCAAGCCCCCTGCCGGTATCGATGAGGAAATCGGCGCGCCGGCGCTTTTCCGCATCGGGCATCTGGCGCGACAGGATGAGCCTGAATTTCTCCTCCGTCATGCCCGGGCGGGCGAGCACGCGCTGTCTTTGTATCTCCGGCGCGCAGGTGACGACGACCACCTTGTCCACCCGCGCCTCGCCCCCCGTCTCGTAGAGGAGCGGGATATCGAGCAGGACGAGCGGCGCGCCGCGATCCCGCTCCGCATCGAGGAAGGCCTTTTCCCGCGCCCGCACCAGCGGATGGATGATCGCCTCCAGGACGGCAAAGCGATCGGGCGATCGGGCGAGCGCCGCCGACAGCGCCTTGCGGTCGATGGCCCCGTCCCGGAGCGCTTCGGGAAACTGTTCGGCGACCGGCGCGACGGCGTCGCTGCGGTAAAGATCGTGCACCGTCGCATCCGCATCGTGCACAGGTACGCCGAGATCGCGGAACATCGCCGCGGTCGTCGACTTGCCCGTCCCGATCGATCCGGTGAGGCCGAGCACGATCATCGATGCGCCTCCATGTCGGCGAGGATGATGTCACGCAGCGCCGCATCGACCTGCGGCCGCACACCGAACCATTTCTCGAAGCCGGGCACCGCCTGATGCAGCAGCATGCCGAGACCGTCGACCGTGACGAAGCCCTGGTCGATGGCCTGGTGCAGAATGGGCGTGACGAGCGGCACATAGACGATATCGGTCACCACCGCGCCGCCGGCAAGCGGCGAGAAATCGATGGCCGGCGCCGGCGCGCC
>CAMLOC010000785.1 GCA_946481465.1 uncultured Shinella sp.
GCGAACCGGCTTTCGAAATCGCTGCTCTGGTAGTCAAGTCTGATCGCCAAGTCGTCCGTCCTGTCGTCTTCCGGCGAAGGCGCCGGCAAAATCCCTCAAACCGCCGGATGGCGGGGCTTCAAGCTGGTTTCCCATGCCCCGCCGGTATCTGCAAGCTGAACTTCGACGCATTCCACATCGAGCGCGATGGAGGCGCTGCCGGAGAGCACGAGTTCCAGCGTGCCGTCGGGGCCTTCACCCTTCTGCGCGAAATTCACGGCGAGCAGGGAGAACACCGCATCCTGGTCCTTGCGGTCGATGCCGAGCGAGCGTACGGCGTTGACGCGCTTGAAGGCGACGATGGCGCGGCGGCGCTCGAAGGCCTTGCCGCGGCCGGCCGCCTTTTCCCAGACGAAGCGGTTGACGACGACGGAAAAGACCTTGTGGCGGGCGTCATAGGAAAGGCCGTCGGTCTTGAAGACGGCATCCTGCAGATGGGCGGAAACGACGGAGAGGTCTTCCGTGTCGAGGGCGAGCAGTTTCAGGCTGTCCATGGTGCGTCCTTCGGGTGCAAGCCGGCAAGGGAGCGGGAATGCGCCTTCGCGAGCGGCATTGCGGGGAAATGCTTGGGGACGCCGCGGTTTGCGGCATCCCGGTCTTTCCCACGAAATAGGACGGCGCGCGGCAGACTGCAACGCCCGCCGCGCAAGGAAGATCAGTCGCTGACGCGTTCGACGACGGCGCCGCAGCGGGTGAGCTTCTCCTCGAGCCGCTCGAAGCCGCGGTCGAGGTGGTAGACGCGCGAGACCATGGTCTCGCCTTCGGCGGCAAGGCCGGCGATGACCAGCGAGACCGAGGCGCGCAGGTCCGTCGCCATGACCGGGGCGCCGCGCAGCCGCTCGACACCCTCGATCTTGGCCGTCTGGCCGGAGAGCGAGATCTTCGCGCCGAGGCGGGCCAGTTCCTGCACATGCATGAAGCGGTTCTCGAAGATCGTCTCGGTGATGTGCGAAATGCCGCTCGACTTGGTCATCAGGCCCATGAACTGCGCCTGCAGGTCGGTCGGGAAGCCCGGGAAGGGGTCGGTGACCACGTCGACCGGCTTGATGCCGCCGCCGTTGCGAACGATGCGGATGCCGCTTTCCGTCGTGGTGATTTCGGCGCCGGAACGGCGGATCGCTTCGAGTGCGGTATCGAGCAGCGCGGCATCGGTGCCCTCGAGCGTCACGTCGCCGCCCGTCATGGCGACGGCCATGGCATAGGTGTCGGTCTCGATGCGGTCGGGCAGCACGCGGTGGCGCGCGCCGGAAAGCTGGGTGACGCCCTCGATGGTGATCGTCGCGGTGCCCGCGCCCGATATCTTGGCGCCCATGGCGTTGAGGCACTTGGCGAGGTCCTGCACCTCCGGCTCGCGGGCGGCATTGCCGATGACCGTCGTGCCCCTGGCGAGCGTCGCGGCCATCATCAGGACATGCGTCGCGCCGACGGAGACCTTCGGGAAGGTGTAGCGTGCACCGATCAGGCCGCCTTCGGGCGCCGTCGCCTCGATATAGCCGCCGTCGATCTCGATCTTCGCGCCGAGCGCGGCCAGCGCCTCGATGAAGAGGTCGACCGGGCGCGTGCCGATGGCGCAGCCGCCCGGCAGCGAGACGCGGGCCTTGCCTTCGCGGGCGAGCAGCGGGCCGATGACCCAGAAGGAGGCGCGCATCTTCGAGACGAGCTCGTAGGGCGCCGTCGTGTCGACGATGTTGCGCGAGGTGAAATGGATCGTGCGGGAATAGCCCTCGCCCTGGCGCTCGCGGCGGCCGTTGACGGAAATGTCGGCGCCGTGGTTACCGAGGATGCGGATGAGCTGCTCGACATCGGCGAGATGCGGCACGTTTTCCAGCGTCAGCGTGTCGTCGGTGAGAAGTGAGGCGATCATCAGCGGCAGCGCGGCATTCTTGGCGCCGGAAATCGGGATGGTGCCCCTAAGTTCGTTGCCGCCTACAATTCGGATACGATCCATGTGCGATTACGGGCCGGGCCCGCCTTTCCTAGAATGTCGGCTTTCGGAGATGGCGGCCTCTTTAGAGCATCGCGATCGAAAAATGAAGACCTGCCGCCCGGGCCGCCTCTTTGCGCGTGCCGGCCGGAAAACCACCCCCGTCGTCTTCGGGTGAAGACAGGTGTCGACTAACCGTCCGATTCGTCTTTTTTTGCGGCAGGATTGCCCCCGGGAAGTCCGGTCGTCTCGTCCGCCGCGCCGGCCCGCCGGGCGCGCGCCTGCTGCTTGCGGCGCTGGAGATTGTCGCGCAGCGTCTTGGCCAGCCGCTCGGCGCGAATCTCCGCCTCGGTCCTCGTCTTCCCGCTCTTCGTCCCGTCCTTGCCGCTCATGCCCGTCCTCTTATCGGAAACCGCCCCGGCAAAAAAGCACCGCCATCACCAGATTTGTTGCAACAATCGCGAAATCGCCGCTTGCACTGCCGGATGACCTATGGCAATAGGCCCTCGCTCACGCGGAACAGACCTTCGTTTCGCCGGATGCTGCTATAGCTCAGGGGTAGAGCACTCCCTTGGTAAGGGAGAGGCCGA
>CAMLOC010000786.1 GCA_946481465.1 uncultured Shinella sp.
AAGGGAGCCTGCCGGCATGCCCGGCGGGTTCCCTGATCCCAAAACGATCGAGTGCCAGACCGTGACCCCTATTCCCGCAGACAGTGCCGCGCCCCGGTCGCGGACCCAGAGACAATCCATCCTCAAGCAGATCATGGGCATGCCCGCCGGCGCGATCTTCCTCGTCTTCGCGACGTTGCAGATCGTCTGTATCGCCGGTGCGCTGCTCTATCCGAACGAGTTCCGCTATCTCTCGCCGCAGAACCTGACGATCCTGATGAAGGCGATCCCGGTGCTCGGCTGCCTGGCGCTCGGCGCGGGCGTGCTGATGATCGCCGGCGAATTCGACCTCTCCATCGGCTCCGTCTACACCTTCACGGCCGTGCTGATGGCGAGCCTCGTCGGCGCGGGCGTCAGCGCCTTCGTTGCCGCGCCGCTCGGCATCGTCGCCGGCCTGATGATCGGCCTTCTCAACGGCCATATCACGCTGCGCTTCGGCCTGCCGTCCTTCATCGTCACGCTCGGCGGCCTCCTGTTCTGGCGCGGCGCCGTGCTGCTCTATAACGGCGCGGTCCAGGTGCGTTTCGATCCCGAACCGCTCTTTACCAGCCTGTTTTCCGGCACGCTCCTCGGCATCAATGCCGCCTTCATCTGGATCGTGCTCCTCGTCGTCGGCTTCCATTTCCTGCTGCACCGCCACCGCTTCGGCAACCACGTCTTCGCGACGGGGGGAAACCGCGGCGCGGCCGAGGCGATCGGCATCAATACCGGGCGCGTCAAGCTCGTCGCCTTCGCCATAGCCGGCGGCATGGCGGCGGTCGCGGGCATCCTCGCCACCGCCCGTGTCGGCAGCGTGCAACCGGGGCAGGGCGCCGGCCTCGAACTCCAGGCGATTGCCGCCTGCGTCATCGGCGGCCTGTCGCTGCGCGGCGGGCGCGGCTCGATCGTCGGCATCTTCCTCGGCGTGCTGCTGATCCACACCATCACCGACGTGCTGCTGCTGCTGCGCGCACCCGGCTTCTATCTCGACATGTTCATCGCGACCCTGATCGTGCTGGCCGCCATCTTCAACCATCTCATCGAGCGGCGAGGCGTTGCGTGATGACCAATCTCCTCGAACTGCACAACATCTCCAAGAGTTTTGGCGCGCTGACGGCGCTGCGCAATCTCAGCTTCCACATCGGCGAGGGCGAGGTGGTCGGTCTGCTCGGCGACAACGGTGCCGGCAAGTCGACGACGGTCAACCTCATCTCCGGCATCCACAAGCCGACGGACGGCTATCTCAGCGTCGACGGCAGGAAGACGCTGTTCACCTGCCGCTCGGATTCGGCGGAGGCCGGCATCGAGACGATCTACCAGCACACCGCGCTGGTGGATTCCCTGTCGATCACCCGCAACATCTTCATGGGACGCGAACTGACGGACCGCTTCGGCTTCCTCCGGCAGGCGGAGATGCGTGAGATCGCCATGGAGGTGTTGCAGAACGCCGTCCATATCTCCGGCATCGATTCCCCCGATACGCTGGTCGGCAATCTCTCGGGCGGGCAGAAGCAGGCCGTCGCGATCGCCCGCGCCGTCTATTTCAAGAAGCGCGTGCTGCTGCTCGACGAGCCGACCTCGGCGCTCTCCGTGCGCGAGACGGAGGCGCTCCTGAACCAGGTCCTGAAGCTGAAGGCGGAGAACGTCTCCAGCGTGCTGGTGACGCACAATATCTACCACGCCTACCAGGTCTGCGACCGGTTCGTGATCATGAGCCACGGCACCAAGGTCTTCGACGTCGCCAAAGCCGACACGACGATCAGCCAGCTCACCGACTATGTCGTGCTCACCTGATATCCATTTCCGAAAGCAAGAGGCAGATGCCGTGACAGTTTCCGTATCCGTACGCCAGGTCGTTGGGCCTGAGGACGCCGCAAGGCGCGACACGAAGGGCCTGCGCGAGGGCTTCGTCATCGAGGCGATGTTCAAGCCGGGCGAGGTTAACCTCACCTACAGCCATCTCGACCGCATGATCGTCGGCGGCGTCGTGCCGGTTCGTGAAAGGCTCGTCATCGACCGTGTCGCCGAGACCGGCACGGAGCGCTTTCTCGAGCGCCGCGAGGCCGCCATCGTCAATATCGGCGGGAGCGGCACCATCAGCGTCGGCGGGCGGGACCATCCGCTCGGCTTCCAGGAGGCGATCTATGTCGGCATGGGGGAGGGCGCGCTCGGCTTTGCGAGCGACGATGCGGCCGCGCCCGCGTTGTTCTATCTTCTCAGCGCCCCGGCGCACCGCGCCTGCCCGACGGTGCACATCACCCGCGATATGGCGAAGAAGGTGCATCTCGGCTCGGCGGAGGAATCCAACGCCCGCACCATCAACCAGTATGTGCATCCCGACGTCTGCGAGAGCTGCCAGCTTCTCGTCGGCCTCACCATGTTCGAGCCGGGCTCGGTGTGGAACACCATGCCGGCGCATGTGCACGACCGCCGCATGGAGGTCTATCTCTATTTCGGCATGGAGGCGGCGACGCGCATCTTCCACTTCATGGGCGAGCCGGACGAGACGCGGCATGTGGTCCTGAAGAAC
>CAMLOC010000787.1 GCA_946481465.1 uncultured Shinella sp.
GTTGAGCAGCGTGGACTTGCCGCAGCCGGAGGCGCCGAGCAGCACGTGGAATTCGCCGCTTTCAAGCGCAATGTCGATGCCCTTCAGCGTCTCCAGGGCGCCATAGCTCTTGCGGATACCGTCGATAGCCAGCGTGCTCATGCGGTGATCTCCTGCGCATGCGGCGCATAGCGTCTGGGATGGGTGGAGATGGCGCGCGAGGCCACCGCCGTGCCGGCGGCAAGGCTCGCGGCAAGCCCCTCGCCGGCCGCATGGGCGGCGAGGAAGGCGGCGTTGAACACGTCGCCTGCGCCGATCGTGTCGACGACCGTCACGGCAGGCGCGGCGACATGGACGACCGTGCCGCCGGCATCCACCGCGATCGCCCCCTTGGGTCCGCATTTCACGACGGCGATGCTCCCCTCCGGCATGCCCCGCCGCAGGATGCGCCCCGCCTCGGCGGGATCGGCGACGCCGGCAAGGCTGGTCGTCTCCACTTCGTTGAACAGCGCGATCCGGCACCGCGACAGCCAGCCTTTCGCCGCCCGCCGGTTCCCCTCCGTCCAGCCGTCCAGCGGCCAGCCGGTGTCGAGGGCGACGGCGATCGCGTGACGATCCGCCCAATCGAAGAACCGGTCGTAATCCTCCACCAGCTTCTCCGTCAGGAAGGAGCCGCAGAGCAGCACGATGCCGCCGGCAAGTCGCGGCCCGTCGAGCACGGCGAACACATCCTCCAGGCTGAACAGCGGCAGGTGCCCGCGCGTCGTGAAGAAGGTACGCTCGCCGTCCGGATGGGTGATGCCGACGGAGAGCGTCGTGCTGTCGCCGTGCACCGGCCAGTCCCTCGCATGCGCGCCGAACCCCTCTGCCAGCCAGACGCCGAACTGGTCGCGGCCGATGCTGGCGGCGATCTCGAAGGGCGTGCCGAGCGCCATCCAGGCGAGCGCGGCATTGCCCGCCGAGCCGCCGACGCGCAGCTCGTCATGATCGACGATGTTTTCCGTGCCCGGCTGCGGCCAGGGTGCGGTGGGGCCCATGATCAGGTCGACATTGACGTTTCCGACGACGGCTAGCGGCTTCACTCATTCACTCCGGGTAATCTTGGTCGAGCGCACCGGCGTTCCGGCATCGGCTACGCGTTCCGCGGCAAAGGCGATCATCAGCCGTTGCGCCGTCGGCAGCATGGCGAAGACGGCGGCAAGCCCGGTCAGCGGCGGGAAGGCGATGGTCACCGCGCCCTCGACCGGCGGACGGCCGGACGCATCGAAGACGACGAGCTTCGCGCCCGCCTCGACCACGGAGGTCGCCATCGCCGTCACGAGGTCCGTCGTCGCGTCGTCGCTACGGAAGAGGACGATGCCGACCTCGGGGGACAGCATCTCCATCGGCCCGTGGCGAAGCTGGCCGCCCTCCAGCGAGAAGCACGGCAGGCGCGACAGTTCCGTGAAGCCGAGCGCGATGGCCTCGGCAAGCCCCTGCAGCCGCCGCCCGGATGTCACGACCGCGCGCACGCCGGAAAGCGCGGCCAGCGCCTCGTCGATGGCGGGCTCCCGCGGGTTCTCAAGCGCTTCGACCGCCTGCGCGACGTCCTCGCCGAGAGCGGCGAGGATCGCCAGATGCAGCGAGAAGCTCACCGTCAGGCTGCGGGTCGCGGCGAAAGCGCGCTCCGTGCCGCCATGGCCGACGAGAGAGGGCGCGGTGCGGGCGAGGAAGGAGCCGCCCTCAAGCGAGAAGCCGAAGGTCTCGTCATTGCCGCCGGTCTCCTCGAACCAGCGCAGCACCTCGGCGCTCTCGCCGGACTGCGAGGTGATGAACACCGTGCGCCCGTCGAGGGCAAGCGGGGCGCCGAGCTGTTCGGAGAGCGGCAGGGCGATCGCCTCGATGCCGTGGCGGCGGTAGAGCGGCTCGACGGCGCGTCCCACGGCGTGCGAGCCACCCATGCCGAGCAGCAGCAGCCGGCCGGTGCGCTTCAGGCTGGCGGCCGCCCTTTCGGCCATCGCCTGGTTGTTGCGGAAGGAGGCGAGCGCATCGGCATGCTGTCGCGCCATTTCCCGATCGATCGCCGCAAGGCCTTCCGGCCGGGTTTCATTCGTCATCGTCGTCATCCTTTCACACCGCCGCTGGTGAGGCCCGAGATCAGGGCCCGTTGCATGATGAGGCCGACCAGGACCGGCGGCAGCGCGGCAAGCACGCCGGCCGTCGCGATCAGCCCGTAGTCGGAAACCCGGCCGCCCGCGAGGTCGGCGATTGCGACCGTCAGCGTGCGGGCGCGCTGGTCCGAGGTGAAGAGCAGCGCATAGAAGAACTCGTCCCAGCCGAGCAGGAAGGCGAAGAGCGCCGCGGTGGCGACGATCGGCAGGGCGAGCGGCAGGGTGACGATGCGCAGCGTGGCAAGGAGGCTCGCCCCGTCCATCATCGCCGCCTGCTCGATCTCGCGAGGAATGCCGTCGAAGCCGGACTTCATCAGCCAGGTGGTGAAGGGCGCGAGGATGGTGAGGTAGACCAGCGCAAGGCCGAAGACCGAATTGAGCAACCCGAAGGCGGCGAGCGCCATGTAGAGCGGC
>CAMLOC010000788.1 GCA_946481465.1 uncultured Shinella sp.
GGCGGCGTGCGTGACGAGGCCGAGATCCGCGGTCACCGCCGCACCTATATCGGCTCGATGCCCGGCAAGGTCATCCAGTCGATGAAGAAGGCGAAGAAGTCCAACCCGCTCTTCCTGCTCGACGAGATCGACAAGATGGGCATGGACTTCCGCGGCGATCCGTCTTCGGCCCTGCTCGAAGTGCTCGATCCGGAGCAGAACTCGACCTTCATGGACCACTACCTGGAAGTCGAATACGACCTGTCCAACGTCATGTTCGTGACGACGGCGAACACGCTGAACATTCCCGCGCCCCTGATGGACCGCATGGAAGTGATCCGCATCGCCGGCTACACGGAAGAAGAGAAGCTGGAAATCGCCAAAAGGCACCTCCTGCCGAAGGCGATCCGCGACCACGCGCTGCAGCCGAAGGAGTTCTCGGTCACCGACGGTGCGTTGATGGCGGTCATCCAGCAGTACACCCGCGAAGCCGGTGTGCGTAACTTCGAGCGCGAACTGATGAAGCTCGCCCGCAAGGCGGTCACCGAGATCATCAAGGGCAAGTCGAAGCGGGTCGAGGTCACGGCGGAGAACATCCACGACTTCCTCGGCGTTCCGCGCTTCCGCCACGGCGAAGCCGAGCGCGAGGACCAGGTCGGCGTCGTCACGGGCCTTGCCTGGACGGAAGTCGGCGGCGAACTGCTCACCATCGAAGGCGTCAGCCTGCCGGGTGGCAAGGGCCGCATGACGGTCACCGGCAACCTGAAGGACGTGATGAAGGAATCGATCTCGGCGGCGGCCTCCTATGTCCGCTCGCGCGCCGTCGATTTCGGCATCGAGCCGCCGCGCTTCGACAAGACGGACATCCACGTCCACGTTCCCGAGGGCGCGACGCCGAAGGACGGTCCGTCCGCCGGTATCGCCATGGCGACCGCCATCGTCTCCATCATGACCGGCATCCCGGTCTCGAAGGACATCGCGATGACGGGCGAGGTGACGCTGCGCGGCCGGGTGCTGCCGATCGGCGGCCTGAAGGAAAAGCTGCTCGCGGCGCTGCGCGGCGGCATCAAGAAGGTGCTGATCCCGGAAGAGAACGCCAAGGATCTGGCCGACATTCCGGACAATGTGAAGAACAGCATGGAGATCGTCCCGGTCTCGCGGATGGGCGAGGTGATCAAGCACGCGCTCGTGCGCCGGCCGGAGCCGATCGAGTGGGACGCAACGGTCGAGGATGCCAAGGTTCCCGCGGTCGAATCGACCGATGAGGGCACCGGCGCGATCGCCCATTGAGCCTTGCAGCCGGGCGACATACCCCGGCATTTTCGAGCGAAACGGGAAAAGACCGGCCTTTCGGCCGGTCTTTTTCGTTGAAAAACGTGTGCAAAGCCCGGATTCTCAGGGTTTTGCGACGAAATTTTCTTGCGGGGCGAGGGGCGATGCGTATTCTGCCCCCGACTTGTATGAGTCGTTTCAAACCGAATGAAAGGGGTGGAAACATGAACAAGAATGAACTCGTATCCGCAGTGGCTGAGAAGTCTGGCCTCTCCAAGACGGACGCGGCATCGGCTGTCGACGCCGTTTTCGAGACGATCCAGGGCGAACTCAAGAACGGCGGCGACGTTCGTCTCGTCGGTTTCGGCAATTTCTCCGTATCGCGCCGTGAAGCCTCCAAGGGCCGCAACCTCTCGACCGGCGCCGAGATCGAGATCCCGGCACGCAACGTGCCGAAGTTCTCGGCCGGCAAGGGCCTGAAGGATGCCGTCAACGGCTGATCCTCGGTTCGGGCAGAGCGGTTATCCACTCCGCCGCCAAACCTGGAATTCAGGGTCGGGGTCCGGTTCCACCGGGCCCCTTTTTATTTGCGGGGGGAAGGGCCAGGCGTGTCGCCGAATTGTCATCGGCCTGTAACACGAAAGCCTCAGAACCGCCGGGTTCCTTTTGACCGGATCCCGGAGGATTTCATGAAGACCCGTTCGATCACCGCCGCGCTCGCCGCGGTTCTCGCCGCATCGGTGGCCTCTGCCGCCAGCGCCGAGCCCGTATTCAATCGCATTGCGTCCTTCGCCGTCGCCGACAACCTGCCCGAGGGCGTCGACAAGGCGACGCCGACCTCGTCGGAAATCATCAGCGCCTCGGAAGACGGCAACACGCTCGTCTATTCCGACAGCCCGAACAAGGCGATCGGCTTTATCGACATCACCGATGCGAAGGCCCCGAAGGCCGGCGGCACCGTCGCCTTCGACGGCGAGCCCACCTCGGTCACCATCGCCGCCGGCAAGGCGCTCGTGGCGATCAACACGCGCGAAAGCTTCGTGAAGCCGTCGGGCGTCCTCGCCCAGGTCGATATCGCCTCCAAGGGCGTCGAGGCGACCTGCGATCTCGGCGGCCAGCCGGATTCGATCGCTCTCAACAAGGATAGGACGATCGCCGCCATCGCCATCGAGAACGAGCGCGACGAAGAGGTTAATGACGGCGCCATCCCGCAGATGCCGGCCGGCGATCTCGTGCTCGTCTCCCTGAAGGACGGCGTCGTCGATTGCGGCTCGATCAAGCATGTCACGC
>CAMLOC010000789.1 GCA_946481465.1 uncultured Shinella sp.
GCTTTCCCTGCCACTAAGGAGCTTTGACATGATCGTTCGTTATCTCCTGGCCGCCCTGGTGGCCGGGCTGTTCTCCGGCGTGCTCATGACGGCCGCCCAGGAGGCCCGAGTCGTGCCGCTCATCCTGCATGCCGAGGAATTCGAGGGCGGCGATGAAGCCGCGCCCGCAACCGAAGGCACGACACCCGGCACCGAAGGCGCCGCGCAGACGCAGGACCATTCCTCGCTCGGCGCCGTCATCCTCGACATGGCCTCCGCGCTCTCGCCGGTCTCCGTCGCCTATGCCCATGAGGGCGAGGACCATGAGGAGGGCGGCATCATGTTCGGCATGAGCCGGTTCTCCGGCACGCTTCTGGCAAACCTCGTCACGGGTGCCGGTTTCGGCCTGCTGCTCGCCGGCTTCAGCCTCGTTTCCGGCCATCCGATCACGGTGGCGAACGGCGCGCTGTGGGGGGCTGCCGGCTGGCTTGCCGTGCACATGCTGCCGGCCATCGGCCTGCCGCCGGAGCTTCCGGGCTTCCCCGCGGCCGATCTCGGCGACCGCCAGGTCTGGTGGATCGCGACCGTCGTCCTGTCGGCGGCCGGCCTCTACCTGCTGTTCCTCAAGCCGAATATCGTCGCCAAGGTCGTCGGTATCGTGCTGATCGCGGCGCCGCAGGTCTATGGCGCGCCGCAGCCGGGCGACATTTCCAGCAACGTTCCGGCCGTGCTCGGCGCGGAATTCGCCGTCGCCGCCCTAGCCACGACCCTGTTCTTCTGGATCGTGCTCGGCCTCTCGCTCGGCTTTGCCAACGAGAAGATCGCCAAGGCTGCCTGATATGACATCGACATCGCCCGGAGCCGCCCTGGTTCTGGGCGGTGCGCGTTCCGGAAAATCCGCTTTTGCCGAGAGGCTGGTCGCTGAGACCGGCCTTTCGCGTCACTACATCGCCACCGGCCGCGCCTTCGACGACGAGATGCGCGCGCGTATATCAAAGCACCGCGAGGACCGCGGCGAGGGCTGGCAGACGCATGAGGAGCCGCTGGCGCTCGCCGCGCGCATACGCGACGTGGCGCGGGCCGACAGGGCCGTGCTCGTCGACTGCCTGACGCTGTGGGTGACGAACCTGATGCTGGAGGAGCGCGACATCGCCGCCGAATGTTCGGGTCTTGTCGAGACCCTCCGGCAGGCGCCGGGCCGCATCGTCCTCGTCTCCAACGAGGTCGGCCTCGGCATCGTGCCGGAAAACCGCATGGCGCGCGCATTCCGCGACCATGCCGGGCGGCTGCACCAGCAGGTCGCCGCCCTCGTGCCGGAAGTCTATTTTATCGCGGCCGGACTGCCGCTGAAAATGAAGGGTTGAGCCATGCTGCAACAGAAGATCCCCGCCACCGTCATCACCGGCTTCCTCGGCGCGGGCAAGACGACGATGATCCGCAACCTCCTGCAGAATGCCGGCGGAAAGCGCATCGCGCTCATCATCAACGAGTTCGGCGACCTCGGCGTCGACGGCGACGTGCTGAAGGGTTGCGGCGCGGAAGCCTGCACCGAGGACGACATCATCGAGCTCACCAACGGCTGCATCTGCTGCACCGTCGCCGATGATTTCATCCCCACCATGACGAAGCTCCTGGAGCGGGAGAACCGCCCGGACCACATCGTCATCGAGACCTCCGGCCTTGCCTTGCCGCAGCCGCTCGTCGCCGCCTTCAACTGGCCGGAGATCAAGACGCAGGTGACGGTGGACGGCGTGGTGACCGTCGTCGACAGCGCCGCCGTCGCTGCCGGCCGTTTTGCCGACGATCACGACAGGGTGGATGCGCTGCGTGTCGAAGACGAGAACCTCGACCACGAGAGCCCGCTGGAGGAGCTGTTCGAGGACCAGCTTACCGCCGCCGACCTCATCGTGCTCAACAAGACCGACCTGATCGACGCCGAGGGCCTGAAGGCCGTGCGCGACGAGGTGGCCTCCCGCACCGCCCGCAAGCCCTCGATGATCGAGGCGAGGAACGGCGATGTCGCCGCCGCCGTCCTGCTCGGCCTCGGCGTCGGCACGGAGGACGATATCGCCAACCGCAAGTCGCACCATGAAATGGAGCACGAGAATGGCGAGGAACACGACCACGACGAGTTCGACAGCTTCGTCGTCGAACTGCCGGCCATTGCCGAGCCGGCCGCCTTCATCGAACGCCTCAGGGGCGTGATCGCCGAACACGACGTACTGCGCGTCAAGGGCTTTGCCGACGTGCCCGGCAAGCCGCTGCGCCTGCTCGTCCAGGCCGTCGGCAGCCGCATCGACCACTATTTCGAGCGCGCCTGGGCCCCCGGCGAGACCCGCGGCACCCGCCTCGTCGTCATCGGCCTGCACGACATGAATGAGGCCGCCGTGCGCGCTGCCATCGCCGCGGCGGTGTGAGTTCCGGCATGAGCATGCGGCGGTTCCCTTCCTCGATGTTTCAGGTGCGGTTTGGCCTTTTTGGGCGTGCCGTGCCGGTGGATCCTCGGGTCAAGCCCGAGGATGACGACGGAAGGAAGGGGCGGCGGACAACAGCCGCGGTT
>CAMLOC010000790.1 GCA_946481465.1 uncultured Shinella sp.
CTTGCCCGCCGTCGTTGGCGACACGTCGAAGCAGCTCGGCCGCCTGCATGTTCATCACGCCCGCATCGAGGCGGGCAAGGTCGCGGTTGGCGATCCGGTCAAGCTCAGGGTCGACTCCGGACGCCGCACCGCCATCCGCGCCAACCACTCGGCGACGCACCTGCTGCACGCGGCGCTGCGCGAGCGGCTCGGCAAGCATGTCGCCCAGAAGGGCTCGCTGGTCGCGCCCGACCGCCTGCGCTTCGACTTCTCGCATCCCAAGCCGATGTCGGCGGAGGAGCTGCGCGTCATCGAGGACATGGCGAACGAGATCATCGTGCAGAACGCCCCGGTCACCACCCGCCTGATGACGGTGGACGACGCGATCGCGGAAGGCGCCATGGCGCTCTTCGGCGAGAAATACGGCGACGAGGTGCGCGTGGTCTCCATGGGCACCGGCCTGCACGGCGCCAAGGCGAACCGGCCGTATTCGGTCGAGCTTTGCGGCGGCACGCATGTGTCGGCGACCGGCGAGATCGGCCTCGTGCGTATCCTCTCGGAAAGCGCCGTCGGCTCCGGCGTTCGCCGTCTTGAAGCGCTGACGGGCGAGGCGGCCCGCGCCTATCTCGCCGAGCAGGACGAGCGCGTGAAGGCGCTCGCCACCACGCTGAAGGCGCAGCCGGGCGACGTGCTCGCCCGCGTCGAGGCGCTGGTCGAGGAGCGCCGCAAGCTGGAGCGCGAGCTGACCGAGGCGAAGAAGAAGCTGGCCCTGTCGGGCGGCCCTGCCGGCGGCGACGACGGCGTGCGCGAGGTCGCGGGCGTGAAATATCTCGGCAAGGTCGTGACCGGCGTCGAGCCGAAGGACCTGAAGGGCCTTGCCGACGACGGTAAGAAGAGCCTGGGTTCCGGCGTCGTCGCCTTCGTCGGCGTCTCGGCCGACGGCAAGGCGAGCGCCGTGGTTGCCGTCACGGACGACCTCACCGGCCGGTTCAGCGCGGTCGACCTCGTGCGCCGCGCCTCCGAGGCGCTCGGCGGCAAGGGCGGCGGCGGGCGCCCCGACATGGCGCAGGCCGGCGGCCCCGACGGCGCGAAGGCGGGCGAAGCGATCGAGGCGGTCGCCGCCGTCATCGCCGGCTGATCGGCCGGATCGCAATGCCAATGGATCACGGCGGCGGGCTTCGGCCCGCCGCTTTTGTTTGCGAAGTCTTCAAGGTTTGCCCCTAGCATCCTGCGCGTGCGGGGTGCTTGTTTTGATTGAGAATGTCGTCAGCATATCGACCTTGATGGTCTGTACGTTCCTGTCGACGACCGTCGTCGGGATCTTCCTCCTGCAGGTTTGGCTGACAGACCGGCGGCACGCGGCGGCCGGCCACTGGTGCCTTGCCATGTGGATCGGCTCGCTCTGCACCCTTCTCTTTGCGCTACGGCCCGTGGGCCCGCCGCTTCTCACCGTCGGCCTCGGCAACCTGCTCGCCGCCTTCGGCTATGCCTTCATGTGGGCCGGTTTCCGCGTTTTCGATCGCCGCCGCGCCCATCTTGCGGTAATCCTTGCCGGCCCGCTCCTCTGGTGCCTTGCCTATCTCCTTGTTCCGCAGGTGGCGGCGGACGTGAACAGCCGCATCATCGTCTCCTCCGTCATCATCTCGGCCTATTCGCTGTGGATCGGCGTCGATATCTGGCGCGGGCGCGGCGGGCAATCGCTGCCGACCCGCCCCCTTGCCGCCACCTTCTTCGTCAGCCACGGCGTCATCTACGGCCTGCGCATTCCCATGGCGATCACGGTGCCCGCGGCCTTCGGCCACGGCACGGCCTATTCCGCCTGGTTCGCGCTCTTCTCGCTGGAACTCTTCGCCCACACGATCCTGGCCGCCGTCGCCATGCTGGTGCTGATCAAGGAGCGCGGCGAAGCGCTCTACCGGCAGGCCTCGCGCACCGATGCGCTGACGGGCATCGCCAATCGCGGCTCGTTCCTGGACGACGTGCGCGCGCGGCTCGCCGATCCCGCGCAGGGCACGCTGATGATCTTCGACCTCGA
The DNA here is from genome assembly GCA_946481465.1 of uncultured Shinella sp. The sequence continues at coordinate 2,015 of CAMLOC010000790.1, forward strand.
CCGGTTCAAGGCGATCAACGACACCTACGGCCATCTCGCCGGCGATCTCGTCCTGAAGCGGTTTTCCGCGCAGGTCGCCGCCCGGCTGGAGGCGAACATGCTGTTCTCCCGCTTCGGCGGCGAGGAATTCGCGCTCTTCGCGCCGGGGCGCGACATGGCCGCGGCCGAGCCGTTTGCCGAAACGCTGCGGCGGGAAGTGGCCGCCTTGCCGGTCCGCGCCGGCGAGCGGGAGATCGCCGTCTCGGTCAGCATCGGCCTTGCCGATGTCGCCACCTTCGGGGCGGATTTCGACCGCCTGCATTCGGCCGCCGACGGCGCGCTCTATGCGGCCAAGGAAGCCGGCCGCAACCAGGTCAAGCGCGCGGCGCCCTCGCTGGGGCTTTCCGATATCGCCGAGCGCATGCGAAGCCCGGCGGCCTCGGATGTCGCCCGCACGGGCTGAGGCGTCCTTCAGCGTGAAGGGCTTGGCGCAATCTCGCCCATCGCAGCGTCCACGCTCGCCGTGAAGGTGACGCGCGGCGCGT
>CAMLOC010000791.1 GCA_946481465.1 uncultured Shinella sp.
TGCTGCCGTCGACGCGGGGCAGGGCTTCGAGGCCGGCGGGCATCGCTTGCGGCGTGCTTTCGGTGTGATTTGATGCCGGTATCTCGGTTATAGTTTCATGCCGTCCGATCGAAATCGAGCCGTCGGCGCTGAGATTAATCGTAACGCCTTTCTCGCGGGCAATATCCGCGGCGGCGCAAATTTCCTCCGCCGACCATCGCCCAAATGCTGAAAGAGCCATGGTTTTCTCCTTCTGCTGTTAAAAGCATATCATGGAGCGGTCCAGCGAAGGGGAAGTGACCGATAACGGAACCGTGAACAGCTCCTACCGCGCTCGCAAAGGTGGGCTAAAAGGTGGACCGAAATCACTTTCGTTCGTTGTAGCGCCTGAGAAATCAGCATTCTTGGAAAATAAATGGTGCCCGGAGGCGGATTTGAACCACCGACACGCGGATTTTCAATCCGCTGCTCTACCAACTGAGCTATCCGGGCATCCGGGTGGATTTCGCGTGGAAATCCGTGGGGCGCTTGGTTTCGCCCCGGAAGCGAGCGGGGTTATAGCATCTTGCAAAAATGTGTCCAGCCCTTCCGGGCGTTTTTTGCGGGAAAAATGGCGGGCTTTGCAAGTGGCGGAAAAGGTTGGGTTTTCGGCGTGTGGCAGCGGCGTCACATATCGTCTTCGTCGGCTTTCGTCTCGTCGTCGGCGACGGGGATGGCGTAGGAGCCGGAGAGCCAGCGGTTGAGATCGACGTCACGGCAGCGGTTCGAGCAGAAGGGATAGTGCTCGCGCGCCGAGGGGCGCTTGCAGATCGGGCAGGGCACGGCCTTGCGCAGCGGGGCGACGGTGGCGGCCGGCTTTTCGCTTTCGTTCGCCATGTCAGGCGTCCGTCCAGCCGGCATGCACGTCGAAGCCTTCGCCGGAAAGCAGGGCGAGGGTTTCGTAGAGCGGCAGGCCGACCACGTTGGTGTAGGAGCCGACCAGCTTGACGACGAAGCTGCCGGCAATGCCCTGGATGGCATAGCCGCCCGCCTTGCCACGCCATTGGCCGGAAGCAAGATACGCTTCGATATCGGTGGTCGAGAGGCGCTTGAAGCGCACCTTCGTGTCGATGACCTTCTGGCGCACCGTGCGGTCCGGCGTGATGAGGCAGACGCCGGTGAAGACGCGGTGGCTGCGGCCGGAGAGCAGGTGCAGGGCGCTGGAGGCCTCGTCGATCATCTCGGTCTTCGGCAGGATGCGCCGGCCGACAGAGACGACCGTGTCGGCGGCCAGGATATAGCTGCCGGAAAAGGACGGGTCGCCCTTGACGGCGGCGAGCGCCGCCTGGGCCTTGCCCGTGGAGAGCCGGCGCGCCAGCGAGCGGGGATGCTCGGAGCGCTTCGGCGTCTCGTCGATGTCCATGGGCATCAGGCGCGCGGGCGCGATGCCCGCCTGCGCGAGCAGTTCGACGCGGCGCGGCGAGCCGGATGCCAGGATGAGCGTGTCGGTCTGCGCCATGAGGTCTCCGGGATATGCCGGTTTCAGCTCTCGGGCGGCGGGCCGGGCAGGGGGCGCGGCCGCTCGTCCCGCTGGGAGGAGCTTACTTGAAACGGTAGGTGATGCGGCCCTTGGTAAGGTCGTAGGGCGTCATCTCGACCAGCACCTTGTCGCCGGCGAGAACGCGGATGCGGTTCTTGCGCATGCGGCCCGCGGTGTGCGCGATGATCTCGTGCTCGTTTTCGAGCTTGACGCGGAAGGTGGCGTTCGGGAGCAGTTCCGTCACGACGCCGGGAAATTCGAGGACTTCTTCTTTTGCCATCTTTGAGCGATATTCCTGTAGGGTGGATTCGGGGAGGCCGGATGCCCGCCTCGAAAAAGTTGCCGGAAACTACACAATCCCCGGGGCTTTGTGAACACCGAAGCGCCGGCTTTCTGCATTTGCCGGAAACAGGGCAGCTATGTGTCTAGCCCAGGGCCTTCAAACGCTTCTCTATCAGCATTTTCAGGAACTCGCGAACCTCGCGATACGCGCTGAGGATCTGCTCGCGCGTGCCGGTCGCCACCGTGGGGTCGGGCGTCGGCCAGTACATGACGTCGACGGCCATGGAGCGGGTGAGCTCGAGCGCGGCGTGGTGCGCCTCCGGGGCGAGCGTCACGATGAGGTCGAAATAGTCGTCCTCCAGCTCGTCGAGCGAATGGGGCGCATGGCGGCCGAGCGACAGGCCCACCTCGCCGAGCACGGCATCGACGAAGGGATCGCGCTCGCCGGGGCGAACGCCGGCGGAGGCGACATAGGTGCCGGGCAGTACGCTGCGGGCGATCGTCTCGGCCATCGGCGAGCGCACCGCATTCATGCGGCACATGAAGAGAACCGAACGGGGCGTTCGCGACCGGGCTTCCTGCGGTGCCGGGAAGACGCCCTCCATCCACTCACCCGCGCCAGTAGAGAACGCAGACGAGGGTGAAAAGCCGGCGGGCCGTGTCGAAATCGAAGCGGATCTTCCCCGACAGCCGGTCCATCAGCGTCTGCGAGCCCTCGTTGTGGATGCCGCGCCGGCCCATGTCGATCGCCTCG
>CAMLOC010000792.1 GCA_946481465.1 uncultured Shinella sp.
TCATTTTACGATCGCTTCAAACTTGCAGCGCTGAACTGGGTCAGGCTCCGGCTTATCGCGTCGCTGCGATGAAAAGCAGGTCGTTTCCATTGGCGACGAACCTAAAAATGCGGCGCGATCCGCCCTACCGCTTCATTCCCCGCGCGGATACCGCTGGTTTTCCTCCAGCACGTTGAGGTCCATGTGGTTGCGCATATAGCGCTCGGAGGCTTTCTGCAAAGGCTGGTAATCCCACGGGTAATAAGCGCCGTTGCGCAACGCCTTGTAGACCACCCAGCGCCTTGCCTGGCTTTCCCGCACCGCCGCGTCGAAAACCGGGAGCTGCCATCGCCGGTCGATTTCAGCAGAAAGCGATGAGAGCACAGCACTGAAAGCAGGGTCGCCGGCAAGGTTCGTGCGTTCCTCGGGGTCCGCCTCGATATCATAGAGCAACGGCGGATCGGCCTCGCAAACCGATAGCTTGTAGCGCCCGTCGCGAAGGGCGACGAGCGGTGCTATCGAGCCTTCGGCGGCATATTCCATCGGCACCGGGCCACGCTCGCCAGTCCCCGCCGTCAGCGCCGCCAGATCCTCGCCATCCGTCCAGCGTTTGAGCGAGGTGATATCGAGCCCCGCCAGACCGCAGAGCGTCGGCGTGACATCGAGCGTTGAGACCGGCGTGTCGATCAGAGCCGGCTGCCAGCCGGGTGCGGCCACCATCAAGGGCACGCGGGCGGAACCCTCGAAGAAACACATCTTGAACCACAGCCCGCGCTCGCCCAGCATGTCGCCATGGTCGGACAGGAAGAGGATGATCGTGTCCTCCTCCATCCGCGTCGCCTTCAGCACCTGGAGGATTTCGCCGACCTTTTCGTCGATATAGGAGATATTGGCGAAATATCCGCGCCGTGCGCGGCGTATCTGCTCCGGCGAGATATCGAAAGCCTTATGGTCGCAGGCTTCCAGCAACCGTTTCGAATGCGGATCCTGCTCGTCGAAGGCAATCGCCGGTGTCTGCGGGTCGAGCGCCGGGCAATCCTCGTAGAGATCCCAGAATTTGCGCCGCGCCACATAAGGGTCGTGCGGGTGGGTGAAGCTGACCGTCAGGCACCACGGCCGGTCATCGAGGCGGCGCGACAGGTCGTAGAGCTTGCGGGTGGCGTGATAGGCCACCTCGTCGTCATATTCCATCTGGTTGGTGATCTCGGCGACGCCCGCGCCGGTCACCGAACCCATGTTGTGATACCACCAGTCGATGCGCTCGCCCGGCTTGCGGTAGTCCGGCGTCCAGCCGAAATCGGCGGGATAGATGTCCGTCGTCAGCCGCTCCTCGAAGCCGTGCAGCTGGTCGGGCCCGACGAAGTGCATCTTGCCCGACAGCGCCGTGTAGTAGCCGGCGCGGCGCAGGTGATGCGCGAAGGTCGGGATCGAGGAGACATATTCGGCGGCATTGTCGTAGACCCGCGTGCGGCTCGGCAATTGCCCGGACATGAAGGAGGCGCGGGCCGGCGCGCAGAGCGGCGAGGAGGTGTAGTTGTTGCAAAACCGCGCCGAGCGGGCGGCCAGCGCCTTCATGTGCGGCGCATGCAGGAAGTCCGCCGGCCCGTCCGGGAAGAGTTTCCCGTTGAGCTGGTCGACCATGATGATCAGGATGTTCGGCTTCTCGGCAGTCATGGGCGGGTTCCTGAAGTTGCGATTGTGTGCGGGACAAGTCCCCCTCTGCCTGCCGGCATCTCCCCCACAAGGGGGGAGAAAGCTAGCAGCCTGCTCTTCCTGCATGTTTTGCGCGAAAGGTGCCGCGGATTAAGCCCCTCCCCCTTGTGGGGAGGGGTTGGGGAGGGGCCTTCATGCCCGGCAGGGCAGAGGGGGGTATCTCCCGCTCCGTTCATTCCGCGCCCTCCGTAGGGCAGGCCGCGAGCGCGGCATCCACATAGCTCTCCGTCAGCGCGATGGAGGATTCGATGCTGACGGGCGCCGAGCGCAGGCCCTGCCGCAGGTAGAGCCCGTCGATCATCGCCGCCGCGCCGTCCGCGATGGCGGAGGCCTTTTCGGCGGGGCAGAGCGGCCTGAGGCTCGACAGGAGGTTGGAGTTGAGCCGCCGGGCATAGACGACGAGGAGGCGGCGCACGGCCTCGGAGCGCTGCGCCTCGGTATAGAAGGCCAGCCACGCCGCCACCGTCTCGGGCGCGAACTGATGCGCCTGGAAATTGACGCGGATGATCGCCGACAGCCGGTCGCGCGGCGTCGCCGCCGCCGTCAGCGCGGCCACCGCGTCGGCGCGCAGCTGGCGCAAGAGGCTGCGGATCGTCTCGATGACGAGCTGTTCCTTGGAGCCGAAATAGTGGTGCGCGAGGGCAGGGGAGACGCCGGCATGGCGGGCGATCTCCGACATGGTCACGGCCAGCGAGCCGTGGTCGCCGACCGCCCGCAGCGTCGCGTCCACCAGCGCCTTGCGGCGCACCGGCTCCATTCCGACCTTCGGCATGCTCCCTCCCTGATTTTCCGCAAGGGTATTTTTAATTGAGCGATCAATCAATAAAAATCTTC
>CAMLOC010000793.1 GCA_946481465.1 uncultured Shinella sp.
CCAGACGGTCGGCCTTGCCGTGGTGCGCGAGCGCCGCTACGTCCGGCATGTGCGCGAATGGGCGGCCGATATCGAGGCGAAGGTGCGCGACAAGATCGTCGCCCGCATGGGCCTTGCGCCCGATGCCTTCACCGTCGAGATCCGGCTGATCGGCATGGATGCGACGCTCGGCGCGCTGGAGAACCGCCACGACATGCCCGTCGAGGTCGGCATCCTCGGCATCCTCACCTGCCCGACCGCCGAGCAGGCGGCCGAGGCCGGCAAGATCCTCAACCCCTATCTCCTGCACCACCCCCTGACCGAGGACGAGCCGATGCCGACCTTCGCCTTCCCCTTCTCGCCCGCCGAAATGCAGCGCGGCGCGCTCTACGAGTTCTGCCTCAACCATGTGATGGAGCTGGACGACCCGCTGGCCGCCTTCGTGCTCGAGACCCATGAGGTGGGACATGCCTGAACTGGGAAGCCTCGTCAGCAAGGTGCGCTCCAAGAATGCCGGGCCGTTCTGGCTGACGGTCGACGTCTTCTGCGACGACCCGGCGACCTATGCCCGCGTGCGCGACGGGCTGAAGGACGTCACCGTGGCGCGGCTCTTCGGCGTGGAGCCGCAATTGCTCAAGCGCTTTGACATTCCCGCCTTGAACGTGGTCAAATTCTCCGTGCCGCGCCCCGTCGTCCAGGGCACGCGCGCCGACCGCGACATGCACGGCGCCGGCTGGGCCTGCCTCCTGGAGGAATTGCAGATCGACTGACCGGTCTGCCGCCTCCCCGCCGCCGGCGCGGGAGGCTCTCATGCCCGCAAGGGCTTCTCCCATCTCCTGGCAAAACGAGGTTGACAAGCGGCCAGATTGTCGTAAGTGTAATAATACGACAACGGCAAGGAGGCCGCTGTCTGTGTTGCCGGCTCGGCAGCACCGGGGCTTTTGGCCCGGACTTTTTGGGAGGAAATCATGATCAAAGCAGTTTTTGCCGCAGCATTGGCGTTTTCGCTTTCGGCCGCAGCGCCGGCTCTTGCCGATCCGGCCGTGGTGATGGCGCCGGGCGGCGCCGGCGGCGGTTACGACGCCATGGCGCGCCTGCCGTTCGACGCCATGTCGAAGGAAGGCATCTTCACCGACGGCGCGACCTTCACCAACAAGGGCGGCGCAGGCGGCACGATCGGCCTTGCCGAATTCGTCGGCGCGAACCGCGGCAACGACAATGCCGTCATGTCGATGGGCGTCATCCTGGTCGGGGGCATCCTGCTCAATTCCTCGCCCGTCACGCTCGACGACGTGACGCCGCTGGTGCGCCTGACCAACGACACGGGCGTCATTGCGGTGGCGACCGATTCCCCGATCAAGACGGTGGAAGACCTCGTCAAGGCGATGAAGGAGAACATTGGCGGGGTGTCGATCGGCGGCGGCTCGGCCGGCGGCGTCGACCATATCGTGATGGCGCTGATCGCCAAGGAAAGCGGCCTGGAGCCGGGCAAGCTGAACTACATCCCCTATGACAGCGGCGCGGAAGTCGTGACCGCGCTCGGCGGCGGCGCCGTGACGGTCGCCGTGTCGGGCGTCTCCGAGTTCAAGCCGATGGCCGATGCCGGCCGCATCCGCATCATCGCCGTCACCTCCGAGGGCCGCTTCGAGGGCATCGACGCGCCGAGCCTGAAGGAATCCGGCCTCAACGTGGTGGTCGGCAACTGGCGCGGCATCGTCGGCGCGCCCGACATGTCGGCGGACGGCCGCAAGATGTGGCTCGACCGCTTCGCCAAGATGCACGACAGCGCTGCCTGGAAGGACATCCTTGCCAAGCAGGGCTGGGAAGACGCCTATCTCGCCGGCGACGACTTCGTCTCGTTCCTCAACGACGAGAAGACCCGCATCGGCGCCATCCTGAAGGAAGCCGGCCTCGTCAAGTGAGCCGCCGCGCGTCTCGAAAGGATGTCTGACATGACGGAACGCCCCTATTGGCTTGCGGCGGGAACGATCGGCTGGGGAGCCGTCGTTTTCTGGAAGGCCGCGGAACTGCCCCAGTTCGACCAGTACGCCCATGTCGGCCCGGGCTTCATGCCCTCGGCCGTCGGGCTCGGCCTGGTCCTCATGGGTCTCCTGCTGGCGCTGCAGATCTACCGGGGCGTTCCGTTCGAGGAACAGGAAGCCGAGGACGTGAGCGAGGACCATGCCGTCAACTACACGGCGCTCTGCCTTGCCGCGGCGGCCTGCGCCCTGCCGATGCTGACGATGAAGCCGTTCGGCTTCGTCGTCACCTGCACCGGCTGTTTCGTGCTGGTGGCCGCGGCCTTCAAGTCGCGCCGCTGGCATCTCGACCTGCTGCTCGGCCTCGGCTTCTCGCTCTTGTGCTGGTGGCTCTTCCGCAAGCTGGGCGTCCAGCTCGGCGGTCTTCTTCCGATGATGGGGGTGTAGGATGGACGCGATCACCGGCCTGATGAACGGCTTTTCCGTCGCCCTGCAGCCGCACAACCTGATGTGGGCCTTCGTCGGCACCTTCATGGGCACCGCCATCGGCGTGCTGC
>CAMLOC010000794.1 GCA_946481465.1 uncultured Shinella sp.
CCTCGGAGCGGGCGGCCTTCCTGCTGCATGACATATTCGATCTGAGTTTTGCCGAGGTCGCGGCGATCCTGGGGAAAAGCGAAGTTGCTTGCCGTCAGCTTGCGACACGGGCGCGCAAGGCCGTAACCGGGAAACCGCCGGTTCGACCTTGGCCGCGCACCGGCCGGACCGACATTCTGGCGGCATTCGGCGAAGCGGTGACCTCGGGCGACCCGCAACGGATGGTGCGCCTTCTGAAAGAGGACGCGGTGCTCGTTGCCGACGGCGGGGGCATGAAGCTGACCGCGCTCAACCCGATCACCGGCGCTGATCGCATCGCCCGCTTTTTCGCCGGTATCATGCGCAAATTTTCCGTCGACCCGAACCGGATCAGCTGGGAAGCGACCTCGATCAACGGGGCGCCCGGCATGGTGACGTTTCTCGACGGGAAGGTTGAGCAGGCGACGATCCTTGTCGCCGAGGGCGACAGGATCTCGTCAATCTACATCGTCCGCAATCCCCGCAAGCTGGAACGGATCGGCAAGGACGTCGTCCGGCGCTCGGCCTTTGTTCACAACCCTATCGTGGAGAGCCTGCAATGATCCAAGCCGCTTCGACGGGACAAAGCGAACGAAACCTTGCCTCCGACGCGGCCATGCTGCGGGCGCTGCATGTGCCTGGGCGGCCGCTTCTCCTCGCCAATGTCTGGGATCCCATGACCGCGAGAGCCGTGGCCGCCAGCGGCTTGCCCGCGATCGCCACCGCCAGTGCGGCAGTGGCGCCGGTCAACGGCTATGAGGATCATGGTCATCTGCCTCCCGACGTGGCCTTCGAAGTCGTGCGGCGGATTGCGTGCGCCGTTTCCTGTCCCGTCACCGCCGATCTTGAGGATGGCTATGGCCTTGCGCCCCAATCCATCGCGGAACGATTATTGTCGGCCGGCGCTTGCGGTCTCAATCTGGAGGACAGCGACCATCGGGGGGAAGGCCTGGTCCATCCGGATGTCCAGGCGGAGTGTATCGCCGGCATTCGAAACGCGGGACGCGAACTCAGCGTCGATATCGTCATCAACGCACGGATCGATGTGCATCTGCTGCAACGGCCTCTCGCCGAAGGTCTGGAGCGCGCGCGTATCTACTTCGAGGCGGGGGCCGATTGCGTCTATCCGATCTTCGCCGGCGATGCGGAGGTCGTTAGGGAATATGTTGCACTCGGGCCGACGAACCTGCTCTGCCGCCCTGGGGGCCTCAAGCTGCGGGAAATGGCCGAACTTGGCGCGGCTCGGATAAGCCTTGGCCCGATGCTGTTCCATGTGATGCTGCGGAACCTGGAAAGAGCTGCCCAGGCACTCGGGCGATTTGACGACGAAAAGCTCTGGGACGGCGCGATATTGGATGGAGACAAGTGAAGCGAGCACGATCGATTGCATCGCCGCACAAAAAGGAGAACGGCGTGGACCGAGTTAAACGCCACTATGATGATCTGTTGGCGGTGCACTATTCGTGGATGAATGGTATGCCGCTCGCCGAGAAAGTCGCCGAACAAAAGCTGCTACTTGCTAATTTGGGATTCTCAACTGACCTTAAGGGTATCGCAGTCGATCTCGGTAGCGGGCCGGGATATCAATCACTCGCGCTCGCAGAACTGGGCTGCGAGACGGTATTGGCGATCGATACCAGCCGCCACCTTCTCGACGAACTGGAGGCGGCCAAGGCGGATTACCCGATCAACACCTTCCTCGCCGACCTGCGTGCATTCTCGACCTTCGTCGAGCGCGGCACGGCCAGCGCGATCATATGCATGGGCGACACGCTCACACATTTGGAAAGCCGTGCCGACATCTCGAAACTCTTCATCGATTCGCACGAGGCCCTCGCGCCTGATGGCTGGCTTGTCCTGACCTTTCGTGATCTTTCAAACGAATTGGAAGGGCTTGATCGCTTCCTGCCGGTTCGATCTGACAACCATCGTATCATGACCTGCGTGCTGGACTACGAACCAGAAAGTGTGGTGGTAAATGATCTTGTTTACGTCCGTGATGGCGACGGTTGGACACTCCATAAAAGTAGCTATCGAAAGCTGCGCCTCGCGCCTGCAGCCATAGCGACGGAGTTGGAAGAGATCGGGTTTGTCATCCACCGCAACGAACCCTTTGGCAGCATGCACGCCATCTCGGCGCGAAAGCGATAGACTGAGGCGGAAAGGATTTATTACAAAGCAGCCGTTCTACTGGGCCGGTTTCCTTTCCTTCAGGCCTGACACAGAATACCCCAGGTACGGGACCCTGTTAACGTCTCGGTGGCACCGATTCCAAACTGAGAATTCTCAGGGCCCAGTCACCAAGCGCTATTCCAAGCGCCTCACCCTCAGCCAAATCTTGCAGAGCAGGAATTTGTGCAATCATGCTTCTCTGCTTTCTCGTTCCGTATACCAATCCAAAGAAAAAATATGCATAAAGTTCGGAATTACATTCCGCATTTATATCGGAAACAAGGTTCGATAATAAGGAATGGGTTTTTCTTATGGCATC
>CAMLOC010000795.1 GCA_946481465.1 uncultured Shinella sp.
GATTGCCCGATCTGCGACCAGGGCGGCGAATGCGACCTGCAGGACCAGGCGATGGCCTTCGGCATCGACAGTTCGCGCTATGCCGAGAACAAGCGCGCGGTCGAGGACAAGTATATCGGTCCGCTCGTCAAGACGATCATGAACCGCTGCATCCACTGCACGCGCTGCGTCCGCTTCACGACGGAAGTGGCCGGCATCACCGAGCTTGGCCTCATCGGCCGCGGCGAGGATGCCGAGATCACCACCTATCTCGAACAGGCGATGACCTCCGAGCTTCAGGGCAACGTGGTCGACCTCTGCCCGGTCGGCGCGCTGACCTCCAAGCCCTTCGCCTTCACGGCCCGTCCGTGGGAGCTGAACAAGACCGAATCGATCGACGTCATGGACGCCGTCGGCTCGGCGATCCGCGTCGATACCCGCGGCCGCGAGGTCATGCGCATCCTGCCGCGCGTCAACGAGGAGATCAACGAGGAGTGGATCTCCGACAAGACCCGCTTCATCTGGGACGGCCTGAAGACCCAGCGCCTCGACCGCCCCTATGTCCGCAAGGACGGCCGCCTGCAGCCCGCCAGCTGGGCCGAGGCCTTCGGCGCCATCAAGGCCGCCGTTTCCGCGACGTCCGGTGACCGCATCGGCGCGATCGCCGGCGACCTTGCGTCGGTCGAAGAAATCTACGCGCTGCGTGAACTGATGACCGCGCTCGGCTCGACCAACATCGACTGCCGCCAGGACGGCTCGGTGCTCGACCCGTCGCTCGGCCGCGCCAGCTACCTGTTCAACCCGACCATCGAAGGCATCGAGCAAGCCGATGCGCTGCTCATCGTCGGCGCCAATCCGCGCTTTGAGGCCGCCGTGCTCAACGCCCGCATCCGCAAGCGCTGGCGCATGGACAATTTCCCGATCGGCGTGATCGGCGAGCAGGGCGAACTGCGCTACGGCTACGACTATCTCGGCGCCGGCACGGACACGCTTTCCGGCCTCCTCGACGGCTCCGTCAAGTTTGCCGCCAAGCTGAAGAAGGCCGAGCGCCCGATGATCATCGTCGGCCAGGGCGCGCTGTCGCGTCCCGACGGCCTCGCCGTGCTCTCGGCCGTCTCTGCGCTGGCGGAGAAGGTCGGCGCTGTGAAGGCGGACTGGAACGGCCTTGCCGTTCTCCACACCGCAGCCGCACGCGTCGGCGGCCTCGACCTCGGCTTCGTGCCGGGCGAGGGGGGCAAGACGGCGGCCGACATGCTCACCGGCACGGACGTCGTGTTCCTGCTCGGCGCGGACGAAATGAACTTTGCCGGCAAGACCGCCTTCACGGTCTATATCGGCTCGCACGGCGACAATGCGGCGCACGTCGCCGACGTCATCCTGCCGGGCGCGACCTACACGGAAAAATCCGGTACGTGGGTCAACACCGAAGGCCGCGTCCAGATGGGCAACCGCGCCGGTTTCGCGCCGGGCGACGCCCGCGAGGACTGGGCGATCCTGCGCGCGCTTTCCGACGTGCTCGGCAAGAAGCTGCCCTTCGATTCGCTCGTCCAGCTCAGGGCGAAGCTCTACGAAGCGCACCCGCATTTCGCTGCGATCGACGAGATTGCGGCCGGCGATATCGCCGATCTTTCCGCGCTTGCGAAAAAAGGCGGGACGATGGCGAATTCCGGGTTTGCGTCTCCGATCAAAGACTTCTATTTGACGAACCCGATAGCGCGCGCCTCCGCGGTCATGGCCGAATGCTCGGCGCTTGCCCGCAACAATTTCAAAGCCGCGGCGGAATGAGCGCGAAGGAATAGACGGTAATGGACGCTTTCATTTCGACCTATGTCTGGCCCGGCGTGATCATGGTGGCGCAGTCGCTGCTGCTGCTCGTCGCGCTCCTGGTCTTCATCGCCTACGTGCTTCTGGCCGACCGCAAGATCTGGGCGGCCGTGCAGCTGCGCCGCGGCCCGAACGTCGTCGGCCCCTGGGGTCTCTTCCAGTCCTTCGCCGACCTCCTGAAGTTCGTCTTCAAGGAGCCGGTGATCCCGGCGACGGCCAACAAGGTGATCTTCCTGCTTGCGCCGCTCGTCTCCGTGACGCTGGCGCTCGCCACCTGGGCGGTCGTGCCGCTCAACGATGGCTGGGTGATTGCCAACATCAATGTCGGCATCCTCTATATCTTCGCGATCTCGTCGCTGGGCGTGTACGGCATCATCATGGGCGGCTGGGCTTCGAACTCGAAGTACCCGGTCCTCGGCGCGCGACGCTCGGCCGCGCAGATGGTCTCCTACGAAGTGTCGATCGGCTTCGTCATCGTCACCGTGCTCCTCTGCGTCGGCTCGCTGAACCTGACGGATATCGTCAACTCGCAGCGCGACGGCGTCGGCACGATGATCGGCCTGCCGGGTTCGTTCCTCGACTGGCACTGGCTGGCGCTGTTCCCGATGTTCGTGGTGTTCTTCATCTCGGCGCTGGCCGAAACGAACCGCCCGCCCTTCGACCTGCCGGAAGCCGAATCCGAACTCGTCGCCGGCTTCATGGTCGA